>PBCW01000002.1 GCA_002718015.1 Rhodospirillaceae bacterium | reverse complement strand
ATATCCTCGCGCGCATTCCAGCCGAGGTCGAGCGAGTAAGTCCACTCCGCTGGCTCTGGCTGCTCAAAGATCCAGAAGCCAGCACTGGTCGCGAAAAACCAATGATAAGTCTCCGTCTCGTAGCCGAGCGAAAGTCCACCCCCCCAGACGCCGTCCCAAACCTCGAATTCGTCGTCCTCCTTACCCAATGGAATTCGTAAATGCGGCGCCAGCGTCCAAGAGCCAGTGCGAGCATCGAGATTGAAATAATACTTTAACGGCAAAGCCAGGGTGAGGTCACCGATTCCATCATCGCGTTGCACCACTTTTTGACCGACCGCACCAAGAACCTCACGTCGCGCTTCTGCAACATAAGGCAACTTCGCTGTGAGACGTATCGAACGATCCCAAGTGTAAACGCTTTCAAGGTGTAACTGAGTTAGATCCTCGGTAAAGCCACGCCCAACCGCATCTTTACCCTGCTTCAGATCTGATCGATGGACATGCTCCGCTCGGACTTGGAAGCCGTAGCCCCCATCCCAGCGCGGCATCATATTCATAATCGGTTGATCCGCATTCACGAGGGACAGCGCAATGAAGCCTAGCGCCAGACCACCACAGCAGCCTCGAAAAATAAGACACCTCATTTTTCGGAGACAGGGTAAACGGTTTGAACAATACCGTCCATCTGCGTCCAGATATAGTAATGAACAGGATCATAACCAGCATTATAAATCGCCTCGCGCACGCCATCGACGTCGATAGCCGCATCTGGCTTGAAGGCGACCAAGACCAATTGCTTTTTCACATCGAGATCAACGCCATTGGTGAGTTGTGATTTATCCACACCTTCGAGCTTCGAGCTATGGATGCGTAAACCGATGCCGCAAGAGCTGCAAACCAGCCCTTTGGTATAGACTGCTAGGTAGTTTGGATGGTTTTCAACCATCCCTTTAGCGGCTTGATCGCGAAGCTCAGAGGAGTCACCTACTTCCGTACTTCGCGCCTGTGCTGCCATTGCCAAAGAAGAGAGCGCAAAAATTGATAATAAAAATTGTTTCATAGTATGTAATAGGAAGCATAACTGGAGTAAAGTGGGTATGCGCCAACGAGCCAGCCACGGCTTCCACGATAAAAAGTTCCCTCGTCGCACAATTTCAGGCGGGCGCAACTGTCGCGTCCGCGAGTGCAGAACTCATAAACGCCAAACACCCCACTCCGTCATAGTACGGTGTGGCGGCGACGCGACGATCTTCGCGTCAACAATTACATACAAGGGGTCGGGTGACCATTCGGCCACCACCATTTTCACAACAGCGTCAATGGCCCAATTGACTTCAGCCTTTCGAGAGATCAATGGTAGTGAGAGCAGAAAGTCGGCGGCGTGCGCCTCCAAATTACAGTTCAAACATTCATATGGGCAATCTCCTGAGGTAGCAGATAGCATATGCAAATCGCCCGCCTGCTCACAGCCGCAAGTGGATCCCGCTGACAACTCCATTTTACACGTATTCCCCAGACTCAAGCAATCGCTCAACAAACTAGACGCACCCTGCACTTGCAGAACGAGCGAAAAGCTAACAAAGATTAGTAAAACAAGACGCATATTATTAATAAAAATAGTCGAAATCTTTTGGATTACAATCCCGAACAATATCGAACAAGAGAGTCAAAAATATTCTGTGCACAATCCGCATTAAGTGCGAAACTACTTCGCCATATTGGTGCGAGCATTTTCGTAAGCACTCAAGGCGCATTGCGAGCAAGCTGTGCGGACATCGGCGAAGAAGTCGTTACCCTTATCATCAATCAGAATATAAGCGGGGAAGTCTTCCACTTCAATCTTCCAGATGGCTTCCATTCCGAGTTCATGGTATTCAAGAACTTCGACATTTTTAATATTATGCTCCGCCAGCAAAGCAGCTGGCCCACCGATGGAACCAAGGTAGAAACCGCCGAATTCCTTACACGCATCTGTGACTTGCTTTGAGCGATTACCTTTGGCTAGCATAATCATAGAGCCGCCCTCTTTCTGGAAAGCTTGCACATAGCTATCCATACGCCCAGCAGTAGTTGGACCGAAAGAACCAGAAGGTTTACCAGCAGGCGTCTTTGCAGGGCCCGCGTAGTAGATCGGGTGATTTTTCAAATAATCAGGCATGCCTTGCCCCTGATCAAGACGTTCTTGAATCTTCGCATGTGCGATATCGCGCCCAACAATGATTGTGCCACTCAGCGAAAGCGGTGTAGCCACGGGGTATTTGTTCAGCTCGGCAAGAATGTCTTTCATCGGGCGATTCAAATTGATCGCAACGGGATCTTTTGGCTTCGCAATCTCGCCTTCAGCAGGGATAAAACGACCGGGGTTTTCTTCGAGCTGCTCAAGCCAAACACCAGCCTTGTCGATCCTTGCCTTTACGTTGCGGTCCGCGGAGCAAGAAACACCAAGCCCTACGGGGCAAGAGGCACCGTGACGCGGCAAACGGACGACGCGCACATCGAGGGCAAAATATTTACCGCCGAACTGGGCGCCGTAGCCCATCTTGCGCGTGAATTTTAGCAGCTTGGCTTCGAGCACAGTGTCACGGAAGGCCTGACCATACTCATTACCCTCAGTTGGTAATTCATCGTAGTATTTAGTCGAAGCCAGCTTGACCGTTTTCAAGCAGGACTCGGCGGAGGTGCCGCCTATTACAAAAGCAATGTGATACGGCGGACAAGCGGAGGTGCCAAGCGTGCCCATTTTCTCAATGCAAAATTTCTCAAGATTGGCTGGATTGAGCAGCGCCTTGGTTTCTTGATAGAAAAAGGTCTTGTTGGCCGAACCTCCACCCTTAGCCACGAAAAGGAAGTCGTAGCGATCACTGTCCGTCGCGAGCAAGTCAATCTGAGCGGGCAAGTTGCATTCGGTATTGATCTCTTCATACATAGAAAGCGGTGCCATCTGCGAATAGCGCAAATTCTCCTTGGTGTATGCATTATAGACACCTTCGGTGAGAGCGGCCTCGTCACCCCCACCCGTCCAAACTCTTTGGCCTTTTTTACCAAGGATAATGGCGGTGCCCGTGTCCTGGCAAAAGGGCAGAACGCCATGGGCGGAGACCTCGGCATTTCGGAGCATAGTCAGCGCGATCGTACGGTCATTTTCCGTAGCTTCAGGATCGTCTAGAATCGCAGCGACCTTCTCCAAGTGCTCCGTGCGGAGGCGAAAGGAGATGTCTTTCATCGCTGTTTCGGCGAGATAGGTTAGGGCCCTCGGATCGACCTTCAGCATAGATTCACCCCCAAAATCAGCGGTTTCGACAAACCCATCTGTGATAAGACGATACTGCGTCTTGTCTTTACCAAGAGGAAATTGCCTTTGGTAATGGAAAGTAGGTGGGGGCTTGGCCATAATTTTGATTCCTAACTTTAGTCAGCCACAGAATTAGACATACTACTTTCATTTATTGCAAGACTGCATAAGATATAGTCCCTGCCGCTGTTTTGTCATTCAAAATAGGACCCAACTCAGAAAAAATCAAAGCGGCGATGTATTCAAGCGATCTAGGCACCAAGCCTATGCGGAAACTGTGGCTCCGCTGCTTAAATAATGCTGGCTGTGTGAAATTAATCCAGTTATTGCTTACTATCGAATCCCTATTAATTAAATTTATGTACGCGTTGCTGTTTTTGTTATTCCAGACAGCAGTCAGTTCAAAAAAATTAAATTGCCGTGTATACTTAAAAGTATATAAACGCAAAATTAAGAAAAACTTCTTTCACGTCATTTGATCTACACTGGCAAGACAAAGTTGACCCAGCTTAATAACCATTGCTAAAGCCACTATACGTAATTTTGTGCACTTTATAGGAGCAATGAAACCTGCTTATACCAACACTCATAGAAAAGCCAGCAATAGGCGAAGGTCCAAACGGCAAGTTCGGCGAGCGAAGAGGGTTCTCTTTGTAGTAGTGATTGGAATAGTCAGCGCGGCAGCCTATTCGATCGTAAAATCAATCGACTTGATGGATACTACCTCAGCTGAGGTTCAATTCCCCTATGGTTCCATTCAAGAACTGAGCAACATGGAAACGTTTATAGCGGCCTACCTCTCAGTCAATTGCAAGTCAGATCTACTCGACCGCACGCAAACGATCCGCGCGGTGGGAACGATCGAAAGCGGTGGCCATAGCCTATCCTTTACCTTAATCAAAAAACGCCCGGATAAGATGCGGTTCACAATGAAAGAAGGCTCGCAAGAAATAATCTTCGGGGTGAGTGCCGACACTGTTTGGCAGCTCATCCGTGCGCCGCGACAAGAAGATCAGTTCGCACGCATCGAAGGAGAAGAGGCCGTGACATGGATGTCACAAGCTCGCTTCTTCGATTGGATCATCAGCGCGAGCCAAGGCAAAGGTGAAATAGTAGGGATAGAGGTCGAGCAATGGTCTGGTAACGACAGCATTAAAGTCAGAGTTATCGATGACTTCGGAAATAATTACGCGATTTTAATCGACCCGCAGACTCTCTATCCTCTCGCTGAGAGACTGACCTTACCAAATGGTAAAGTAACCGAAACCATTTTTAACGATTATCGCGATATCGATGGCCTACCAACACCCTTTAAATTGACTATATCGAGAGAAGGTAAAATCGTGAGCAAAATCCAGCTTAAAAACGCAAGCATTAATCCGGGCATACTCTCTCATTTATTTGAATTACCAAACGCTTTGCTATAGTAGCTCCTTGGTTTAGGCCAAAAGAATCAATTAAATAATTATCCTGATGAACCACTCCGCTACGACTTCATTTAAATTATCATTAACACGGCGAGGATTAANCTATAAGTTAGCTAAATTAAAACTACGATCTTGTGGCGCGGAATTAACAAGTCATCACTGACTACGAACGAAGAAAAACTTTATATTCTTTTGCTTTATACTCAGTTTTTTATTTCTACTCAATTCCACCTTCGAGAAGAGCAGGTACTTGTAGGAGTAACTGATCGCGAGTGATTTCAACTTCGCTGCCTTTTGAGAGGTCGCGTACCTTGACCACGCCGCGCTCAAGTTCTTCGCTACCGTAGATCAGGGCAAAACGTGCACCAGATTGATTGGCTAATTTAAACTGCTTAGCGAAACCTTGGTTTTTGAATGGATACTCGATTTGATAACCGACCGCGCGTAGCTGCGCAGCATCGGCCAATGCAACAGCGCGTTCACCCTCACCACCAATGATCGCGATGAACTCAGGGCTTTGAATATATTTCGGCATTAGCGATTTGCTTTCCAGCAGATCGACTAAAGTGACATCGCCCATCGCAAAACCGACTGCAGGCATATCGGGACCTCCGAGTTTTTTGANGAGTGCATCGTAGCGCCCTCCCCCAGCGAGTGCGCGGCCTTCGCCGCTCGCTTCAAAAGCCTCAAAAACAAAACCAGTATAATAGGCTAGCCCGCGGACGATCCCGAGGTCAATCTGGATAAAGTCACCCACGCCAGAGGCCTTGAGGTTACGCAAAAGTTGAGACCATTCTTCAATGCGAGCTTTGGCTACAGCAGCGAGGTCGCCTTCGAGAGGCAAGTTCTTAATGTAGCTACGTAATGTATCAAAATCGTGAATAGCAATGGCTTCTTCAATCCTACCGAGAAAATCTTCGGCTTCATCGCCGAGTATGGATGACAACCTTTCGATCGTTTTTGTGCGATCGGTGCGCTCCAACTTATCAATGATGCCAAGTACACTAGCGCTACCTGCTTCGTCGAGTCCCTCGGCGGCTAACATNAGCAACCAAAGATCACGGTCACTTAGGCGGATCTTGAAATCGCTATTATTGAGGCCGAAGCATATTAGCGACTGGCAGAGTAGCGTGATCAACTCAGCGTCAGCGGCGGGGCCTTGTTCACCAAGAATATCGACGTTTAGCTGATAAAAGGCGCGAAGGCGACCCNTCTGCGGGCGTTCGTAGCGATAATGCTCGCCAATATTAAACCATTTCACAGGGCGCTTTAGACTATTGGCCTTTGCACCAATCAACCGAGCTAGCGAAGGCGTCATTTCAGGGCGCAGAGCGACTGCGCGTCCACCGCGATCTTCAAAGTTGAAAAGTTGCCCTACAATCTCTTCGCCCGACTTCTCGATNTAAAGTTCTAGGGGCTCTAAAACAGGCGCATCGTATTCCAAAAAATTAAACGCGCGCGCGACTGAGCGCCAGCAACCGAAGATATGATTTCGGCGGGCACATGCCTCTGGGTAAAATTCCCGAAAGCCAGGTAGGGTTTCAAACTGCATAAANAATATCCCTTAAAAAATAAAGGGACGGAGATTAATCCGAATTTAACTTACTCACCCCCTTCGTGGGCATCGACATCCATGTCTTTAAGCTGCGCTTTCAATTCTTTTCCGGCCTTGAATTTAATCACTGCACGCTTTGGAATAATAACATCCGTTTCAGGCTTATTAGGATTGCGNCCTATGCGCGACTTACGAATTTGTACCTCGAAGACACCGAAATTTCGCAGCTCAACATTACGTCCCTCGCTCAAAGCTTTGGCAATGGCGTCAAGAGTAAGCTGCACAGTTTCGCGCACTTCTTTTTGCGGAAAATCAGTTTTGTCGTATATATCTAAAACGATATCTCGCTTGGTAAGGTTATTGGACATCCTAGTGTTTGTTTGGTTTGCTAAGTAAGCTTGCTGTAATGGAAATGTAGAGTTATTGTATATTCGATACTTGGGATCAAGAAAACACTGTCAAACTAGAAAAAATGAGTGATAAAGAACCGCCAAATCCATTTGACGAGATCCAAAAGCAATTGAAAGAATTGTTCAAGGACTCTAATGTGAAAATTTCTGCACATGGATTTCCTGAGGGCGGCCAGTTTTCAGACGAGCAGGAGGAAATCGTGAACGAGCCAGAGGCCGCGTCTGATGGGGGCAAGAGTGCGGAGGCGCTGGAAAATATCCGTAATTTCAAGCTCAAACCNAAAGAAATTCGCGACCATCTAAANCGATTCGTCATTAGGCAAGATGAGGCGAAGAAGGTTTTATCCGTCGCGATTTGCGATCATTACAATCATGTCCGCGCGACTCTCTTGGGTAAGAGCGAGGAAATGACCGAATACAGTAAACANAACATTCTTCTGCTAGGGCCGACTGGTGTAGGCAAAACCTACTTAATAAAAAACCTAGCACGCTTGATCGGCGTACCCTTCGTCAAGGCGGATGCAACGAAATTCTCGGAGACGGGATACGTAGGCTCTGATGTGGAAGATCTAGTGCGAGATCTCGTCAAGGCAGCAGATGGCGACATTGAACTGGCAGAAAAGGGCATCATCTTCGTGGATGAGATCGATAAGATCGCCAGTGAAGGGAGCGCTGGAGGCCGCGATGTCTCCGGACGCGGCGTGCAAATTAACTTACTCAAGCTGATGGAAGAAACCGAGGTCAACCTCTTCAGTCCAAGCGATATGATGGCTCAAATGCAGGCTGTCATGGAGATCCAACGGGGCGGTAAGCCGAAGCGCAAATCGATCAACACAAAAAATATCCTNTTTATCGTGAGTGGTGCCTTCGACAAGCTAGCCGAGTCGATCAAGAAACGACTCTCTCAAAGCGAGATGGGCTTTGGCGCAAATGTGAGTGATGCGGAAGAAGACATCTCTTGCTATCTGCAACACACACAGACAAGCGACTTTATCAAATACGGATTCGAGCCTGAATTCATTGGGCGTGTGCCAGTGCGCTGTGCTTGCTCGGCGCTCTCGGCTAAAGACTTAGCGCATATATTGACTACCTCAGAGGGTAGCGTTCTACACCAATATCGAGACGATTTTCGCGGCTACGGGATCGATTTCAAAATTACGCCTGAGGCCATCATGAGCATTGCCGAGACGGCTAGCAAAGAACGCACTGGCGCGCGCGGCATTATGACGGTAATGGAACGATTATTCCGCGACTACAAATTTGAACTGCCCTCAACCGCAATCAAACACTTTGAAGTGACGACTGAAATGATCGTAGACCCATCGAGCTGCCTCAAGGCACTCAAAGAGAAAAACGCCCATCTCCAAAGTACAGTTTGGGAAAATGACGTGAAGCGCTACGGAGCCGCCTTCGAAAAGGCCTGCGGCTTCACGCTTGAGTTTAAACCACTCGCTATTGAAACNTTGATTAGCGAAGCCAGCGAGCTTGATCAAACGATCCAGTCTATTTGTGAGGAAAAGTTTAAAGATTTTGGGCACGGGCTCACCATCATCAACCGCAATACAGGACAGACCGTCTTCAAGTTGGGTAAACTAGCGATCGAAAATCCAGATGAGGAACTTTCTAAATGGGTGATTAGGAGTATTAAATGCGTGAAAGAATCTTCCTAATCAAATTTGGGAACGGGCCCACGCGAATGCGCCGAATGCTTGAGCCTGTCACAGGAAGCAGATTGTATATAGTTTTAACCTGGTTTCTGCTATTCTCCCTTGCTAATTCGTGAACAAGCAGAAACTTGTCACCCATCATATAGCACACGACGCTACTAACTTTAGTTTCACTCCGCTTACAGCGCGGCCATCATGCCAGAAGGAAAAGCAGTCAATAAAATGTTTGCCTCNATCGCCGGGCGCTACGACCTAGCTAATCACCTTTTGAGCGGAGGTGTGGATTTTTATTGGAGGCGGGTGCTNACCCATATGGTCAAGGCCTGTAGCCCGAAAGAAGTGGTCGACCTAGCGACAGGCAGCGGCGACGTTGCCTTCAAGCTGCGCGATCGTATAGGCATTGAGGTGCCCGTGACTGGATTGGACTTTTGCGAGCCCATGCTCGACGAAGCTCGCGCCAAGCGTGCAGCCAAGAAGAGCTATTCTGATATCGCATTTGAGTTTGGCGACTGCATGNATTTACCATTGGAAGACAACTCGACCGACGCATTCACGATTTCATTCGGGGTGCGTAACTTCGAAAATCGCCAGCGTGGTCTCAAAGAAATCCTTCGCGTACTTCGCCCAGGAGGCCGCCTTTTCGTGTTAGAATTCTCGCAGCCCGACAAATGGTTCAGTCCAATCTACTATTTCTATCTTAAATTCATCCTGCCTTGGGTAGCCGCCATTGCCACGGGGGATAAGAGTGCCTATGATTACCTCGCAGGCACGATTGAAGACTTTCCAAGCAAAGAAGCCTTAACGGAACAACTTAAACAGGCCGGTTACGAGACCGTCAAAGCGACGGGGCTAACTTTCTCAATCGTGGCTATACACGAAGCGCAGAAGGCATAACAATGCAAGCGACTGAGGACGCCTTAAGCCAGCCACAAAAAACACATAATTAACATCTCATACTCGACTTTGAATACTTGGCAAGAAGGGCATACAAATACGCCTTGTTTTACGCTACTGAGAGTTGACGGATCTAGCGTTTCTCAATACATCAAATTATATGGGTAATAATAGAAACAAAATCGGTCGTTGGTATGTAGGCTTTGGCATTTTTTTAATTGCTTGCGGGCTAGCCGGTTACGCCTCCAATCCTGTAGCCGCAAAGACCGCGCTAATGTCTGGTGGGACTTTTGGAACACTCAGCGCGTTTTGGGGATTTTGGATACTCAAAGGTGGACGCCTACTCGCGCTTCTAGCAGCTGGCATAACAACGCTCATGCTTTGCGCTGCCTTCACTTGGCGCTCCGTCGTCAGTTGGCAGGCATACTCTGAGGGCGAACCAAAGCTGTTCGCCGCAACATTGATCACTGGAATGCTGTTAGCATCCGTGTGCTCACTCGTTCAACTACTTCGCAGCCATAAATCGGTGCTGGCAAAAGACTGATCACATTATGGATACCCCCTCGAAGCTACGCCACATCAATGTGATTCATTCTCCCAAAAGCGGGTTATTACAGGTGAATTGCGAGCTAAAAACAGGGCGAAAAATCTACCAGATACCAATCGCTCAACCGACCAGCGAATCGCCACCCCATGGCGCAGGTTCTTTTCACGATCCCGCACAACACGCTGTCTACATGGACCGGGTAGAAGCTCTTTTGCTGGGCGGATGAGTCAGTGGAAACAAAATAATTAAGGATTCCTAAGAGAGCAATGGAGCGGAGCCCTTGTTATGGCGCTTTGCATACCGATCAGCCAACACGATATCGCTAAGCTGATCCGCTAATAGGTCAGCAGGATGGTTTAATATGACGCTCAAACAACTTCCGATGCTTGGTTATTCGTCCACTCACCCGCTTACGCCATAAGCAGAAACTGCCCGGCTTTAATTTCCGCCTCATAAGTTTGATCACCTCAGCTTCGGAGAGACCCGTTCGCTCTTTGATCTGGTCAAAGGTGGTTCGATCCTCCCAAGCCATGCGAACCACAGCGTTGGCTTCTGCATCACTAAAATTTTTAATTTTCTGACTCATTTAATTGTAATGTGGTTTGTCGGCTTACAGGCTTTCTTTTCAATAGCTTCGGGCGGCTACGATTCTCAGATTTTTTACGGCTCCCGTGGCGATGCATGACTTCGTGAGCGCAATCCCAATAGTCGTCCCGTTGACGTAGTATTGCAAACTGTGCGCGCGCAAATTTAACCGCTTCCTTGTGGTCGACAATAGGTAGCGGATAATCACGCCCAAGCCGACATTGATATTTCGACTGCATTTGGTCTGGAAGTAACCATGGCTGATGGATCGCTTCACCCTCAATGCCCGCAAGTTCGGGCACCCATTCTCTGATAAATATACCCTCTGGATCGTGATCCATACCTTGTTTGACTGGACTATAGATACGCAGTG
The DNA here is from genome assembly GCA_002718015.1 of Rhodospirillaceae bacterium. Lineage (GTDB taxonomy): Bacteria > Pseudomonadota > Alphaproteobacteria > UBA8366 > UBA8366 > UBA8366. Next base: position 49,099 of record PBCW01000002.1, on the reverse strand, counting down.
TGTTGATCCCAGTTAAGCCGCTTTGCATCTGAATCTGGGAATAATGGATACCCGGCTCGTAGTCGATAAATTGACATGCCAGCCAATCGCGGAACAAACGCCAATCCAACCAGAGGTGATAACTGGCGAACGATACCAACATCGCACGCATACGGAAATTGATCCAGCCGCGCCGTTTTAAGGCCCGCATACAAGCATCGACGAATGGATAGCCCGTACGGGCTTGCTGCCAAGCTTCCAGTCGAGCAGGATCGTTTCCATTGTCACGCAATGTTTCGCACGCGCGGTTAAACGCACAAAATTCGATCGCTGGCTCCGACTCTAGCTTTTGTATGAAGTGGCAGTGCCAGTGGCAGCGTGAGAGGAAGGCGCGCGCAGCAATCTTCGGAAGAGTGTCACCTGCTGCGGCTCGTATCCTTTGCACCGCAGTGCGCATTGAAAGACAGCCCCAAGTCAAATATGGACTAAGCCTCGAACAACTATCGAAAGCTGTGTTGGGACTACTCATTTCGCTTTGGTAACGAGATCCACGACCCATTGCAAAACTCTCTAAAACGCGCAGACCATCGCTCTCACCGCCTTGCAATTGAGACACGCGATCAGTGCGTATTAGACCTAGCGACTCAGCACTAGGTATTTGCACGTCGCCATCCGAGAGCATCGGACCACAAATATTTCTGGCGGGCAATGTAATCGGCTGACTCATCCGCGACTCCCAGACCTTTGACCAACCGTCACGATCTTCGAGACGACGGACAACTCCGTTTTGCGGCGTTTCTTTGAAAGTAACCCCTGCAGACTTAGCCCATCTGGCCAATCGTCGATCTCGACAATAGCTCAGTGCATTCCCGGTCTCTTCGTGTGCGAAAATTTGTGTGAAGCCAAATTGCTGGTGTAATCTCTGAAAAACGTCACACACTTCCCCTAACCGGATAAAGAGACTAACTCCGAGTTTTTCTAAAGATGTATTCAAATCAATCAAAGATTCCCGTATGAAATCCCAATGTAAGGCATCAAAATCGGCAGCCTCGATCACCTCAGGTTCGATCACATAAACGGGTAAGACCCGCCCTATTTCCGCTGCATCAGTCAGAGGCGCATGATCTAAAACCCGTAGGTCTCGCTTGAACCAAACAAGCGTTAAAATATCATTACTCACGATGCCTTACCCTCCCGACGACAGCGCTGTGAGCAATAAACGACCTCTTCCCAGCAACGCTCCCACTTTTTTCGCCAAGCGAAGGGGCGCCGACAAGCAGGACACAACTTTTCAGGGAGATCTTGCTTACGAACTGCTTTTCCATGACTGCGCATTTGTATTGAACGCACAAACGCTCCAAGCCTTTCATTTTTCATACGCTTATTTGACATCGAAGCAGAAATCGCGACCATAAGGACAATGATCTATCTTCAATATCTCTTGCAAATCGTCGCTGGCCTTGGAATTTTTAACGTATGGCTCCTTCGATTTGGCCAAGACACAGTGTATCGAGGAGGCAATGCATCTAACATGAGAGAAGAATTCGTGGTTTACGGTTTGCCAACAGTCGCCCTCTACATTGTAGGCTTGTTGAAGATAGTGTCTGCGATCGGACTCATTGCCGGAATTTTTCTGCCATTATTAATTGCCCCCTCAACGATCTTGCTTGCAGCTTTGATGATAGGTGCACTTGTGATGCACTTTAAAATTAGAGACCCTTTTAAAAAGTCTTTACCTGCGCTAATTATGCTAACACTCTGCGTGGCAATTCTTCTACTGGCCTCTTAATTTAAACGATTCACAAAACCCACAACCAAGCCTGCGTTGATTAACATAAAGCTGAACGACGGCAGACATTGCAACAAGCTGTCGCGTATTAATAGGCGCACACCAAACCCAAGTAGCATCTGAATACTCAATCCGAGCGCTGCTACAAGGCCGGCAACAGGAGTACACAAAAAGCCGACGAGCAAGCCAACTGCTCCTAGAATCTGCAGGTATCCAGTGATCTTGCGAAAGCGAGCAAGGCGGTAACGTTCAAACTCCACTACCATATGACCGGAGAGGACACAACATGGACCATAGACCAGAAAAGCTATGGCAGAGAGAAGACAGAAGAAATCAAACATCGGTAAATTACCGTAGGGCTAAAATGCTTCCATCGCGGCACGGAAGGCATCCGTCCATGGCACTGGTCGATGAGTCTCAGCCGACAATTTGCAAAGGGTACGTGTGCCTGTACAATAAACCGTGTTGCCTTCGGGAGCGCGAATAGTGAAATCCATAGTCACACCGCCACTACGGATCTTAACTATCTGGTAGTCGACTACGATCTTACCAGGTTTGCTCAGGGGCACGCGGAATCGTACGTCGAGACCGTGAACGACCACATAAATATCCTCGTCGCGATCAGCATTGAAGTCGGGCACGCCGAGCAGATGCTCGAAAAATTTTTGTTGTGCACGCTCTAAGTGCAGTAAATAGCGAGGATGATGAAGGAGTCCAAGGCCATCGAGTTCGTCGAAATAAACTTCTGATAGATAAGTAAAAGTATTAGGCATAAAGTCTGATCGCTGCGCTTGGTTTAAACTTACTCGGCTAAGTGAGTCAATTCCGCTAGGCACTTGGAACTGCAACTTGGAGTGTCTGGTCGAAAACAAGTGACTAGCATAAGTATTAAGTATGCACTAAGCCAGTATAGAAATACACAAAAGAGAGTAAAATACAGAGCAAAACTGACAAAATAATTAGATGAGATTTTTAGCGACAGGACCCGATACATCAGATACNTATTATTTGGCAGAAATTAGCAAACGGCGAAATCTGTGAATANAACAAGAAACACAAGTATATGANTACAGGAAATGTAAAATGGTTCGACGCCGAAAAAGGCTACGGATTCATCACCCCCGAAGATGGCGGCAAAGATCTCTTTGTTCACCATTCTGAAATCAAAATGGACGGCTATGCCTCCCTCGAAGACGGTCAACAAGTCTCCTTCGAAATCGGCAGCGGACCTAAGGGTCCATGTGCAACTGAAGTTACACCAGCTTAACCCGAGTAATCACCCATTTTTATGGCAAAACGCGTTCCCTGCTGGGAGCGCGTTTTTTTATTTGGGAAATAAGGCTGCCTCTCGCAGATCGCAAATAAGAACCGATATGACTATCTTCGTTCGACCGTTAATTTGTAGCAGACTCCTTGCAAAGTCTGAATTTTCCACAGAGCGATGTGATTTTGAATTGTNGTAGTTAGATTAGTAATGAACGACTCGGCGTGCTCAGCAACACTTCACCAACTTTAATCGAGTAACCTCGTAAGAAATCGGGCACAGGCAGCATGCGCCCGCTAGGGCGTTGAAGTTCATGTATGCGTAANAGACCCATGCCGGTGGCAACATCAAGGGTCTCACCTGCAACAATTACGCTACCAGGTTGCTCAGAGGTAATTGACTCGTCAAGTGAGCACTTACCTACTTTGACGCGCGTTTCGCCATGGTCAAAGAAACCACCAGGCCAAGGNGTGAACGCGCGAAGTCGAGCGTCGATCGACGCAGCTGTTTGGGTGAAATCGAGTGCGCCATCTTCTTTCGAAATTTTACGACAATGAGTAGCCAGACTGGCATTCTGCGGAGCTAAGTTTAGCTCACCAAGAAGCGACGCTTTTAAATTTCGGCCTAAAAGAACTAACACCGCTTGGCCAACTTTATTGCGTACAGTTGGACTCGTGTCCCCATTTTCTATACATACGCGCTCGCAGTCTGCAACCGCCCCTGCGTCCATTTCTTTGACTACTTGCATCAAACAGACACCCGTCTCTACTTCGCCATGGGCAATGGCAGCCTCGATTGGCGACGCTCCGCGATAGGCAGGTAGAATTGAACCGTGGAAATTGAGCATACCATGCCTTGGCGCCTCGCGCACTGCTTTGGGTAAGAAGTGCCCGTAGGCCATAACGAAGGCAAGCGCGACTTGCTGGGCACGCAACCAATCAGCTAGTGCCGCGTCGGGCTTTTCAGGCTGAAAGAGTGGGATACCTTTCGAACTGGCAAATTCCGCGACAGAGTTTTGTTGAAACTTTTTACCTCGCCCTTGTCGACGGTCTGGCTGCGAAACCACCCCTACAAGCGTGCAAAAATCGCAAGCCTGCTCATGGAGATACTGTAGGCCAGGTAAACATATGGCGTCGGAGCCGAAATAAACAATTTTTGGTAGGACTGGCATGGGTTGTAGATAAACCATCAAGGCGTGTTGCCGAAACTGTAAAATTTTGATCGCTTGGACTTTGAGAATCCATAATCCAAAAAATCATGATTTTGGCTACGAGCGCAATTAGTTAGAGAAATTCCTGTTGACCCATTGCATCACGGGCAGTATCAGACGCAGCGCTTTGCAGGAAGAGCCAGCGCAGGCTGGCATCTTTTAGAGTTGGTTCTTCGGTCAGGCGGCGCAAGAGCAAGGCAGAGGCGATTGCATCGTAAAGAGCGCAGTGGTAGTGGCGGCGCTCTGCAGGACAAATCGTGACGGCTTGGACGTCGAGGGTGGCCTGAAGATCGAAGATTTCGATGAGTGCTTGAAGCTTATGGTTTTCAAGCTGCGGATAAACGCGCCGGTAAATATGAAGGGTATCGAGCCAGGGTGCCCAAGTTGCGGTCGTCTGCCCAGGCTCCGCAAAATCTGGCGAAGTGCGCGGGCATGGCCAAACGGCACGTAAGAAACCGTCTTCAACCGAGGCGTTGTGGGCGCAGAAGGCTCCCGATTGGCGAAGGCGAGCGAAGAGTGACCAATCGGCCTCGAATATGGCCTCGCACGAAGCGCGGTCTTCAGAAATACCGTGCTGCCCTCGGTCAAAGTCAGTAATCGTACCAGCAGGAGCGCAGATCCGCGTATGCGAATCGACAATCTCTCCATTCTCCAGCGTGACGTAGCCATACTCCACGACGCCACTTTGGCGGCTGCCTTCAAAATCGATAACGTGGATGGGAGTGTCGAACATGTGGTCAATCCTAATATTCAAAGGCTAACTGACTGGGTGAATTGAGCAAGCTCAGACGCTACTGTTTCGCAGTCATAGATAGAGCGATGAGCTTCTACCTGTGCTTAAGATAGGACGAGACGGACTAACGAAGCCTTTGCCTCTATTGATTTTTCAAATTTGATATTTGATTGAACGGCTCAGTCGTTCAGATAAGAAATACCTAACTAATGTATCTTTTAATTCTAAAACGTTTACTGCAAGCTATCCCTACGCTATGGGTGATTGCGACGGCGACGTTTATTTTGATGCAGTTAATACCAGGTGGCCCGTTCGATATCGAGAAGGACATACCTGAAGAGGTCCAGGCCCTGATCAATGCACACTACGGCCTTGATCTGCCAAGGCATGAGCAATACTTCCGCTTTCTTGAGCAACGACTACGGGGAGACTTTGGTCCCTCCTATAAATACGCAGGCTGGGATGTGGATGAAATCATTGCACAGAGCTTCCCCGTGTCGTTGGAACTAGGGCTCTATGCCTTGCTCGTGGCGTTGACAGTCGGCACACCTATCGGCGTGCTCGCGGCACTGCGACATAATCGGCCTTCGGAAAGTGTGCTAATGGGCTTTGCCATGCTGGGTATTTGCCTGCCTGCGTTTGTATTGGGGCCAATTCTGATCATGGTGTTCAGCATGCAACTCGGCTGGTTCAACCCATTCGGTTGGAACACGCTAGGCGACCGCGTATTGCCCGTGGTTACGTTGGGGCTTTTTTATGCAGCTTACATCGCAAGGCTCGCACGAAGCGGGATGCTAGATGTGATGCGACTGGATTATATCCGCACTGCACATGCAAAAGGGCTCGCTCAAAAGGCGGTGGTAATGCGCCACGCACTGCGCACGGCGCTCTACCCAGTGGTGGCCTATTTAGGACCCGCTGTGGCCGGCTTGATCAGTGGTTCTTTTGTAGTGGAAACAATTTTTTTTATCCCAGGGTTGGGTAGTTTCTTCGTCAACTCAGCCTTCAACCGCGACAGCACAATGGTGATGGGCACAGTACTTTTTTATGCAGTACTAATTTTGTTTTTTAACCTTTTAGTGGATCTGATTCAGATGTGGATGAATCCGCGCACGCGCCATGATGACTAGGTTAGAACGAGAGCTAGCCAGCACCGACGCTCGCTCGCTAGGTCGAGATGCTTGGGAGCAACTCTGCGCAAACCGCATGGCTCGGATCGGTGGCGGCTTATTTATCGGGATCGCCCTACTCTGTTTGATTGGTCCGTTCTTCGTGCCGCACTCGCATGAAACAACACAGCTCGCCTATGGAGCGCAGGCACCGTCGTGGACGCACTGGTTTGGCACCGACGAGCTCGGGCGAGACATCCTCGTACGGACCTTGATCGGTGGCCGTATTTCCATCGGGGTGGGCTTCGCGGCGACGATGGTAGCACTCTTAATCGGGGTCGTATACGGAATGATCGCAGGATACTACGGTGGGCGCATAGAAGCTGCGATGATGCGATTCGTCGATACGCTTTACGCCCTACCGTTTACAATTATCGTGATTCTCTTAACCGTGCTTTTAGGACGAAGCATCTTGCTCATCTTTCTCGCGATCGGTGCGGTCGAGTGGTTAACTATGGCGCGCATCGTGCGTGGGCAGACGAAGGCACTACGTAAGCAAACATTCGTTGATGCGGCTATTGTCGGTGGGGCGCCAACACGGCGCATACTCGCACGGCATATTTTGCCGAATCTTTTGAGCCCTGTGATCGTATTCACAACGCTGACGATCCCAGCGGTGATTTTACTGGAATCAGTGATCAGTTTCCTTGGGCTAGGTGTACAACCTCCGACGAGTTCGTGGGGGATCTTAATTAACGAAGGTGCAGTGAAACTAGATATCTACCCTTGGATGTTGATCTTCCCTGCACTGTTTTTCTCGCTGACGATCTTCGCACTCAACTTCGTAGGCGACGGACTCCGTGATGCGCTGGATCCGAAGAGTATGGGGGAATCGTAGTCAAATATTAGAGCCCTAGATTTTTACAGTCTTGGACGCTTGGTTCTTCAGGCTCCCCAGCGACAAAGTCGACAGAGCGACCTAAAATCCCTTCTTGCGGAGTACTTCTTGGAGCTGACTCTGAAAAGACTGTAGGTCTTCAGGGCTGGGGCGATACTCGGGATCGTCGCCAGGGATGAGGCCTAGTTGACCCGCTGCGCTCAGCTGCCAACCAAGGCTGACGCCGTCACTGAATACCACAGTGCCATTAACCAATGATCCAGGCCGCGGAATGGCGTCGACATCGACAGTCACTGCGCCGTTGGCGCCCTCTTCGACTAACTCAGCTTCAGCAGGCTCGGCTGTTACGTCCTCTGCGGGCTCGACTTCTGGTGCTTCTGGTTCTCCAGGTTCCTCTTCAACAACTGCTATATCCAGGTCGTCGACAAGAAAACGAACGTCCATATAGGTCATTGAGATTTCATAGGCTTCACGCAAGGAACGCTGGACATCAGCCAGTGAGCGGCCTTCTTGAATCCATTGTGTAATTGCGGCTTTTTGTGCATCAGAGATTTCCATATTTGGCAAATTGAAGATGGTATGCTGGTCGTCAACAATGAAGCGGAACTGGCGAGTCTGTTTCGAGAGATACTGTTTGGGCGTCGTGACTGCATAGCGTTAAAGCTGCGGCTAAAGAAGAAGAGAAAATAGCTTGCGGCTGATAACATATACCGCTTGACCGTTTTAGTGACGCTTCTATTAAGATATACGATTACCAAGTATTTACCTTTTGCGCACATTTATGAAGCATCTTCGCCTCTTTTATACTCTCCTCTTCTCTGCCCATCTAATGCTAACTAGCCTGAATGCGCAGAAGGCTTCCGACCCAGAGCTACTTCGCTTGGGTAATGGAATCGCCGCCATCGCCGAAGGGCAAATTATTACGGTTGAAGAGCTACGCCGCGAACTTGAACCAATCATCCCTCGTCTCCGTGTGGAAGCGCGCAATGCTCAAGAGTTCTCCAAGCGCATCAACGAGTTGAGCAAAGAGGTGCTTCAAAACATGATTGACCGCATCATCATTGTCAAAGCAGCCGAAGAAGAGGGTCTACTTTTGCCGGAGTCCTATATTGATCAAGAGTATGACGAGGTCATTGACCGCGACTTTGGTGGCGATCGTGGCCGCTTTCTCCAATACCTACGTGCCCGTGGCGAGACTGCCCGCGACTTCCGCCGAAACATCTATAAGCGAGTCGTAGTAAATGCGATGCGAGCGGAGACGCGTCGGTCACAGTCTGAGATCAGCCCCGAACAGATCGAAGAATTTTACGTCAAAAACAAGCTACGCTTTTACCAAGAAGAGGCACTCCACTTACGCCAAGTCATCCTCACGCCGATGGCTAACGAAGGGCTTGTTCCACTACGCCAAACAGCCAAGAAGGTGATCAGCGAACTCGACAGCGGTGCCAACTTCGGAGACATCGCACGTAAATACAGCCAGGACGATATGAGCCGCAACGGCGGCGATTGGGGTTGGATCGAGCGTAAGGATATCCGCAAGGAACTCAGTGACATCGCCTTCAGTCTAGAGACAAGCCAATATAGCCAACCGATCGAAATCAGCGGCACAATTTTCATCCTCTACGCAGAAGATAAACGTGAAGAAATGATCCAACCAGTGGCCCAAGTACGCGACATTATCGAAAATGTTCTCGTCGGAGAAATCGCCCGAGAGACTCAAGAAAAGTGGCTTAACGAACTGCGTAAAGATGCTTACGTGCGCTACTTTTTGTAGGATTTAATTGTAGCATACAAATTGGTTCGCGCCAGAGTTTCGGATTCACTAGCAGGGGCGAGAGTCTGCTCGCATCAAGGGGTAAAAAGTATTATACATCTGCCAATTCCTTTTCCGTCTTGAGCCTAAGTTGACCGCAAGCAGCATTAATATCGTGACCTTTTTCACGGCGGATAGTAGCAGAGACTCTGGCCTTGCGGAGTACCTCAATGAATGCGTCTTGTCGGCGCAAACTGGGGCGTCTCCATTGGAGGCCTTTCACTGTATTATATGGGATGCAATTAACGTGGGCGTGGAGATCGTGCGCGATTTTAGCCAACTCGCGCGCTTGATCGGGACTGTCGTTGACATCTTCAATCAAAATAAACTCCAGTGTTAGCATACGACCGTGTCTTTGCTGGAAGGCTCGCGCGGCAGGAATCAACACTTCAAGCGGGTATTTTTTATTGATCGGCATGATCTGCTGGCGGACTTCGTTTGTGGCTCCGTGCAGTGAAATCGCTAGGCGCACTGCAATCCCTTCCTCGGCCAGCTTAAGAATCTGCGGCGCAAGGCCGGAAGTAGATACCGTGATGCGGCGAGCACCGAAGTTGAGTCCCCATTTGGCATTAAGAATACGAATGGTGCGAAGCAGAGTGTCGTAATTCGAGAGTGGCTCACCCATGCCCATGAAGACGATGTTATCAAAAGAGGCAATCTCCTCTCGAGCGCGATCGGTGTGAGCATCTTCGCGGCGGCAGATATGCATGAGTTGAGAGACGACTTCTGCCGCCATCAGATTACGCCGAAAGCCAGCCAATCCAGAGGCGCAAAACTTACAGCCAAAAGCGCAACCTACTTGAATAGACACGCAGACGGTCTTACGTGAGTCCTCCTGTCCGACGCCTTTTTGTGGTGCACGGATCAGAACGGTCTCGATCAGTGATTTGTCTTCGAGCTCAAGGAGCAGCTTTTGGGTGACATCGTCAGAGCGCTTATCTATGACAGGCGCAGTAGGATAGAGGATGAAATTTTCTTCGAGCCAGGCCCGGAAATCCCTCGGCAGATTTGTCATAACATCCCACGAATCTACGCGCTTTTTGTAAAGCCACTCCATGACTTGATTGGCGCGGAAGCCCTTGTGCCCTGCCGCTACGATTTGGCCTTTCAAGCTTTCTAAAGTTTCGCCGAAGAGGCTTGGTTTCTGAGGTGTGAATCGCACGAAGTTGAAACTGCACGCTTTGCACAGGAATGGAAGTTAGAAGTATGAATCTAAAAGCTGACTAAAATTTTAGCTCCTAGCTGAAACCTCTGGCTTTTTTACTATCCAAAAACGGCAGTCATCAGAAAAGGCTTCTACCTCGGCGGACTCTTTACACAGTTCGCTGCGCATGACGGATACTTCGGTATGAAAACCTACTTTATTTAGAAGCAACTGCATCTCTGATACTGTGGGGACATGCATAAAGTGCATACCGTGATCAGTCGGCTCAGTGCGATCGCCGAAGTCTTCTAGCTCGGGCTTCTCTGTGCCATATTCCCAACGAAGAGTTTCAGCCTTCCAAAAATCTTGGTTGGTAGAGCAATCTCGATCATGCGTGGTAAAGACAAACCAAGCACCCGAGCGAAGCACCCGAAAGACCTCGCTCAGCGCGCGCTCACGCTGAGCTGACTTTGGAATTTGCATCAGACCGTTGAATCCGAAAATCGCTCCATCGAAAATCTCATCTTCAAACTCCAAGCAGGTCGCATCAGCCACTCGGCTATGAATCGCATAATCCAATCGCTTAGTCAGATATCGGGTCTTGCCTACCATGTTTCGCGCGTAGTCGGTGGCCAGAAGATTGTGGAAACCCAGCTCATAAAGCCCGATCGCAATACGCCCCGCTCCACAACCTAACTCCAGCAGAGAATCCTCTGGCGAGAATAAGCGAGTTAAGATCTTTTCCTCTGACGCCCACAGCCCCAGCTCCACAGCAGCTTTAGCGTAGTCATCCACCACTTCATCGGAGTCGAAATAAGCCTGCACATTTTTTACGTCCATTTACTTAACTTAATGTGACTCTAACGATCTGGCAAATCGAAACAAGAGCATGCAAATTGAGGAAGACCAGTTTCTTTTCTAAAGAATGCGAGAAATGCTACCCTACCTGCGCATCTAGTGCATCGACTGACAGGCAAATTGAACCATTCTTAGGCTCGATGGTCAAATCGGCTTAGCCAACCCGTAGAAACTTAGTATTCACTCATTAAAAAAGTAATTGAATGCAGAAATATTTTGTATGTTGCTAATAGAATGTTAGTTTCCATTTTTTAAACTAATTCTATAAATGCTGGGCATATTAAAAACAATAGCTATCTTAACATCTGGCTTACTACTAGCCGTGTCGGCCTTACTGATTCCGGCACACTTGCGCTCGATAGACCTAGCAGTCATTGAATTGTGCCATGAAGAGGGCCCAACAGTCGACGGCATTCTAACCGAATCAATCCGCTCCTCTCACATCGGCTCCGCTCTGCGCGTCCTCGAAGCAGTCGATCTCGACCCAGCTAAAGCTCAAGCCTATAAAGCACAGATTCAAACCTTAATCGCTCAACGCCCCAGCCTTTTAGCTAGCGGCGGTTCTGATCCTATTCTAGAGGACTTTTTAAAGCTCGTCCAATTCACGCCGAACGAAGACATCGAGACTCTGCCAATTCTCCCTCAACTACTCCCACGCAGTGAGCGAGCATCGCTCAGCGGTATGCTCTCCGACTCGAGTAACGCCAACGTCGCAGCCCTGCTCGGTGCGCGTAATCTACCTGGTCTCACACGCTTGCACCCCGCCAGTCACGCTGCGGGAGCGCCTTACGATGCAGGTCTCCTTACTTTAGCCCTATTGATTGAAGGCGGTCACTTCAGCCCCAGCTTGGCTCAGCAGATCGGGGAAAGAGCCACTCAAGCCAGCCAAGGCACCCCTGCCGCTGTTCTTGCGCTGGAGGACTTTGCCATCGCTACGCTCTCCCTCGGAAGGCAGCTCGACCACCGCTCGCTAGCCGATCTCGCCTCCATCGCTGGGAGCTTAACAGACTGGGGGCAAATGGCCGCGCTCTTTCGCGCGCAGCCAGACCGCAATGACAGCCTCTACACTGCGCTGCGTTTCGAAGGAGCTCCTGCACCCGTCTTCGACTACCTTGCCAGATATTCTGAAACTGGGAACGATGATCTCGATACTGCCTTGAAAAATGGCGCAGGCGCCACTCAAGAATTACTCGAAAAAGCCCTCCCTATTTACCGCCCAAACGGACTCGCCCAAGCATTAGCTACCACCTTTGAAACCTACCGCCCTAAAAGTCTTGTAGGACTCAGTCTTAGTAATCGCGACGGCGCACTTGCGCTAAAGGCCCTACTTTTCGTCTTATCGGGCTTAGCGTTTGCTCTCGCCATGGCAGAGGCGTGGCGTGCTAAACTAGCCGAAGTCAAGGCGGTAGAACGAAGCACGCCCTCCGTTATAGCACGTAATTTCTTTGTCAGTCTCGTCGTTGCACTCACCCTTTGGGCGCTCTTCGAGCCTGAAATTCTGAAAACACAAATTACTGAATCCAACAGTGACTCGACGCCACGCATCAAATTTATGGTCGCTGATACATTACAATCTCTCAAAGAACCCATCAAAGCCATGCAAGAAATCAATCAAGTCACCCTACTCGTGCTCGCGCTCTTCTTCATTGTGCAGCTAGTTATCTACAGCTTCTGCCTGATCAAGCTCAAAGAGATTACTGAGCAAAACTTAAGCGCCGAGCTAAAACTCAAACTGCTGGAGAATGAGGAAAACCTTTTCGACTTCGGACTCTACGTCGGCCTTGGCGGGACAGTGCTTTCGCTCATTCTTGTCGCCGTCGGTATTGTCGAAGCCAGCCTTATGGCAGCCTACGCCTCCACCCTCTTCGGAATCCTCTTCGTTGCTGTCCTCAAAGTGCTTAACCTACGTCCCTACCGCCGACACCTTATCATCGAAGCCAACTCTAGCAAAATAGGCAACGATTCCAACATCGCCCTATAAAACACATCGAACTCTAGTTTCACGATTGAGAGGTTAGCTGAGCGCTACTGACTACTAACTACTTTCAGCTATGAACAAAACACTCATGCTCGTCATCTGCGACTTTCTGCTCTTGAGCATGCTCGCATTGGCTCGTTTCGATCCACCCGAAGAATCACCCACTGCCACCCTCGACGCCACCGCGTCTTCCGAGACAGCAGAGGCCGAGCTGATTTCTTTGCTCGAAGAGTCGCTCAAATCCGAACTGAGTTCCCGTCAAAATCTGACCAAGAACCTGACCGAGACCCGTGAATCTCTGCAGGAGAAATCTCGCGAACTAGCTGAGCGAGAAGCCGCCCTTGCTGCCTCGCAATCCAAGCTCGAAGCCACCACCGCCAAAGCCGAAGAACTAGAAAAAACTAAAGCCCAAATTGAAGCCGAACAGACCGCCCTCATGGCTAAAAATGTAGGCATAGAGACCGAGCGCACTCAACTCGCCGAGCGCTTTGACATTGCCCGTACGGAGCTAGAGGCCGCAAAGAACAAGGAAGTCAAGCTCGTCTCTACACTTGGCAAACTAAAGGAAGAGAGCTCCGTCGCCAGAGAAAAACTTAGCCAAAGCGAGGCAGTACTCAGCGCCCGCGACATCGCCCTGGCCGAGCGCGATGCCGCCCTCAAAGCCGCTCAAGAAGAAGCCGCCAGACTTGCCGCCGAACGTGAGACCCTTAATCGTCTACTCGAAGTCGCCCAAGCCGAACGTCGCCTACTCGAGCAAAACCTGACAGCAGAACAAGCCGAGAAAGTACAGCTAAAACTTGAGAAGGAGCAAGCCTTCGCCCGCGCCGAACGCCTCAGCGAAAATGTCTCTGAACTCGGTGTAGGTGTCAGCCAGCTTGGCCAAGGTGTGGATCGCCTCGATCAAGGATTTTCCAGTATAGCGCAGGCCTCGCAGGATATCAAAAACGAGATCGAAGCCGCACGCCCGCAGACTATGAGCGAGATCTTTACCCGCTTTCAAAACAACCGCGCCAGCCTTCGCTTCAGCGCAAGCGAAACTGGCCTCTTGGGCGCACAAAATGTGCGCACATACGAGAGCAAGAGTATCCTAGTCACAGATGCAAAAGGCGCGCCCTACCTTGTAACGCATAGCGCCTACTCGCCCTTCGCCTTTTGGAAAAATCCGAATAAATTACTTGCCGTGCAGCTTGAAATCACACTTGGCAATCGCCGCTTCCCAGTCGGCCAAATTGGATTCCTTAATGCCGACCCGCGCATCCTCTTTATACCGCTGCCACAAACCGTGCTCGAGGCATCAGGCTTGGAAACCTTNCCCCTTGCTCAGAAACCAGAGCGCTGGGAAGAGGCCATTCTCGTAAAAAACGACGAGAGNAATTTCGGGCGTAACANTTTCCGCCGCCTAACTGAGACCGAGCGTTTCCTNAAGATGGATCGCCCNGNGCTCGGCCAGCTCTTTGCCGACTTCGCCTCCTCGCGAGGCGACCTTGCATTTACAAAAAATGGACAATTCATCGGCATTCTGACCGACAGCAAACATGCCGTCGCAATCGACGAATTTCTCCCTGCCGCCACTACACTGCTTGGCACCAAGTTTAATCAACAGAAAAACGCAAATACCATGGATCGTCTCCGAGACCGTGTGGAGCAATTACCTACCAATATTCAGTAAGCCTGACCTGATCAAGCAGTAGAGTAGAGTAAGCTTTGAATTGGAGCGTAAGTGATGGTCCGCGCAGAACACCAATATTCCTAAATTCAGAACTTGTAGCTTCGCGGTGCTTAATGCGCTTTGACGCTGGGGCCTTCGACCCAGACGCTTTCGATCTGAACAACTTTGGGGAATTCCTGAGAACCACACTCAACTTTTTGACTGGCGCAAATCAAAGCGCTGCGTTTGTCTCACTGCTTATGTCCGAAAGTCCAGAAACTCCAACTGATTTTATTCGCCAGATGGTGGCTGCTGATGTAGAGGCTAGTAAGCACAACGGGCGTGTACAGACTCGTTTCCCGCCTGAACCCAATGGCTACCTCCAAATCGGCCACGCGAAGGCGATCTGCTTGAACTTCGATATCGCTAAAGAATTTGGCGGCCTCTGTAACCTCCGTTTCGACGATACTAATCCGGAGAAAGAGAATGACGAATTCGTTCAAGCGATCTTAGAGGACATCAAATGGCTAGGTTACGAATGGGCGAAGGTCTGCTTTGCAAGTGACTATTTCGGCCAGCTTTTTGACTGGGCTTGTAAGCTCATCTTGTCGGGCGATGCCTATGTAGACGAACTGAGCTTTGACGAAATGCGCTCATACAGGGGCTCTGTCAATGAGCCAGGCAAAAATAGTCCCCACCGCGACCGCCCAGCTACCGAAAGTCTTGATCTATTCAAACGGATGCGCTCGGGCGAATTTGAAGACGGTGCCAAGGTGCTCCGCGCCAAGATTGATATGGCACATCCAAACATGAACATGCGCGACCCAGTAATGTATCGCATCAAGCGGATGCACCACCACCGGGTGGGCGACGCATGGCCGATTTACCCGAGTTACGATTTCACCCATGGCCAAAGTGACTCACTCGAAGGCGTCACTCACTCGCTCTGCTCGCTAGAATTTGAAGACCATCGCCCGCTCTACGATTGGTTTATAGGAAAACTTAATATCTTCCCCTCAAAGCAAACTGAATTCGCCCGCCTAAACCTAACCCACACTGTGGTAAGCAAGCGTAAGCTACGGACTCTGGTCGAAGAAGGCTGGGTTGAAAGCTGGGATGATCCTCGTATGCCAACTCTATCTGGAATGCGTCGCCGTGGCTACCCTGCTGCCGCGATTCGTAGCTTCTGCCAAACCGTCGGCATCACCAAGACACCATCGACAAGTGATGTGGCACTACTGGAGCACACAGTACGCCAAGAGCTTAATCTCTCGAGCTGTCGGCGTATGGCTGTCATGAATCCGCTCGAAGTCGAGCTGACCAACTGGCCGGAGGGTGAAGTCCTCGAAGTCGAAGCGATCAACAACCCGGAAGATGAAACTGCGGGCACACGTAAGATCTCCTTTGGTAAGCGAATTTACATTGAACAAGAAGACTTTCGCGAAGAGGCCAATAAGAAGTTCAAGCGGCTAAAGAAAGGGCACGAAGTAAGACTTCGCGGCGCCTATGTAATTAAATGCGAAGACTGCGAAAAGGATACCGACGGCACTGTTACCAAATTGCTTTGCAGTGTCGACCTCGACACGCTCGGGAAGAATCCTGAAGACCGTAAAGTCAAAGGCGTCATCCATTGGGTCAGCGCGACTCACGCCGTCAAAGCGAAAGTCCGACTCTTCGACCGCCTATTTTCGCTCGAAAAGCCAGAGGCCGATAAAGAGCGCACATTTACCGAGTTTGTAAATCCCGACTCATTGACCGAAGCCACCGCACTTTGCGAACCAAGCCTAAGCAAATTACCCGTGGCTGAGACCTGCCAATTCGAGCGTATCGGATATTTCTGCCTCGACTCGAAACTAAGTCAACCCGATGCCCTAGTCTTTAACCGCACTGTGGCGCTCCGCGACTCTTGGGCAAAGAACAGATAAACGCCATGCACAAAGCCACACTTGAATTGTTTCAAAAGCACTTCCCTAGTAAGCCCGTGCACTACGCATTCGCACCCGGACGAATCGAGTTTATCGGCAATCACACCGACTACAATGGAGGCCTAGTTATGGGTGCCGCCGTGACGGAAGGAATCACAGTGGCTGTAAGTCTGCGCGAAGATGCAATGATTCGCATCGTGAGCGACGCAGGCGATCTGGTAGAAATCCCCCTAGGCAATTACAAAGCTGTAAAGGGCGCAGCTTCTTGGACGAACTATCCGATTGGCGTGACAAAGGTAATGGCTAATCTCGGCATGGTAACGCCGACTGGCTACAACATGGCTGTGACCAGTACACTCCCATCGGGCGCGGGTATGAGTAGCAGTGCCGCCTTTGAATTAGCGACGGCCAAAGCGCTCGCCGCCCTTTACGGCTACGAAGCAGATGCTGCTGGCTTTGCACGCATTGGGCGTAAGGCAGAAAACGAATTCGTCGGCATACCCTGTGGTATTCTTGACCAAGGCGTCTCAGCCTTCGGGAAAGCCGACCATCTAGTCAAGATTGATTGCGCGACCGAGACCTTCGTGACCGAACCAATGCCCCGCGGCGCGCACTTTTGGATTTTTAATTCCAACAAAAAACACGCTCTCGTAGACTCTGCATACGCAGATCGTTTCAGAGAGTGTCATGACGCACTAAAACAGCTACAAGCCGACTATCCTGAGGCAAAGACCCTTTCAGAGATTAGCGAAGGACAGTTGGTGGCCTCAAAGAACAATCTCGACAAGCTTATCTTCCACCGCGCCGCCCACATCGTCGGTGAAAACGCCCGCGTACTTGCGGTCGAACTTGCTTTAGCAAATGACGACCTCAAATCCGTCGGCGTATATTTAAACCAGTCACACGAAAGCTCTCGCGTTAATTTTGAAAATAGTATCGAGGAGCTGGATACACTGGTCGAACTACTCAAGCTCCAGCCTAGCGTTTATGGTGCGCGTCTGACCGGCGGTGGCTTTGGCGGTGCTGTTATGGCACTAACAGATAGTAATTTTGGGCAAGCCCAAGCCGATGTCATCGCCGCAGCCTTCAAAGCCAAGCACGGTCTACAGCCATCGATCTTTCATACTCGAACAGGTGATGGAGCAAAGCTTCTTTAGTAGGTCAAGCTTCATGAATACTTACACAACACAGACTATATTCAGGAAGCGTGCTCTACGTTAGTCCGCCCAACACAGTTGATCCGCGAAACCTCGACGAGTCCAATACGCTTTCTGCTTTAAATCCAGCACAATTAATTGATGATTATAAGAATACACACGCTCATTCGCACTTGTAGAAGTATGTCTTTGACTAACGCCTCGTAGCACCTTTTCGGTTAGCGAAGTGGCAAGGTAACGGCCATCTCTTGATAGGCAAACCGGCCGCGCATGCCAAAAATCTGGGAGACGTTGTTTTGGTATTCCGATGACTCGATGTGCCTCCTTGCTCGCGAAATTGTAATAGTGTAAATCCGCACTACTCTCTCGGTAATAAATACCTTTTCCATTCATCGACCAAACAGGATGCCGGCCCTTAGGGGTTAGCTGTTGACATTGATTCGTATTCAGATTCCAGAGGTGCAGTCCGTCACCACCGACCACGATTAGAGCATCGCCTGAAGGATGAAAAGCAGCTCCTTGGCCGCCCGCAGCAATATTTGGTGACAGAGTTAGTTTACGCTCCCCCTCCAACCCTAGCAGATAGACACCTTCTGCACCCGCGAAAACTAGCTCAGCCCGCTGGCGACTGAAGGCTAATGGCTTGTAAGCATCACGGCAAATCGGGCGCAAGCGTAACTGAGCTTCTCCAGGCTTATGAACGAAGAGCCTATGATCGATTACAATTCGATCGTCCATTGAACGATCTGCAGCATGCAAACCAAAGAGTTGCCCACTTTTATGATCAGCGGATGCAACCCACTCGAATAGCCAGAGAATCCAATGGTTAAGAGGTAATTCCAGTAATGAAAATGACTCGCCACGATCCAACGAGAAGGCACGCAGTTGACTAAAGTCTTCCTTTCTGAAGCCGGAAGGGCAGATATAACGAAAGGCCATCCGCCGAAAAGAATCATAGGCGATCGGACAATTGACTAGACCGACTGAACCAAAGTTATGTTTTTGCTCTAGATTACTCTCAAGATGTAATAGCTCCCCGTCCTCCTCAATTATGAGTGAAGGCGCATCGACTGAGAGCGCGCTTTCCTCCCATTCATCTGTAAAATCTAGTTTAGACTCATCCACCAATACTATCTAACCCGCTCAAGAGAAGTTCGCAAATAGCTATTTTAATTGGTCTTAACTACGTGGGAACGGCGCATACCAAGCCGCCAAGTAGGATGGTATTGTAGCAAACATGACGATGATAAAGAAAGTCAGATATCCAAGATAATCGGCCAAAAATCCACTCACTGCAGTCGTTGGCCAGAGCACAAGGTTCATGATCGCCGTGCAGAAAGCATAATGCGTCATATGATACTTTCCGGGACTGATCTGCTGCATCATGTAGAGCATGTTCGCGATAAATCCAAAACTATAGAAAAACTTCTCGATCGTGACCAATGACCCCACGGTCCAGAGTGTCACGGGCTCCCCACCCTGAGCCGCAAATGCGAGATAGACATAAGTCAAATTCGGCAAGTTGAGGCAAATCGCCATGGTAAAGAGTGTCTTCTTCAGACCGTATTCAGAGATAAACATTCCTCCTAGGATACCACCCACCAGACTCACCACCGTGCTCACCGTGCCATCGATAATACTCTTCTGAGCAAGAGAAAGTCCAATGCCCCCCACCTCCGAGTCAGCTTGCAGAAACAAATGCCCCACGCCTAATAACAAGCCCTCTCCACTTCGAAACAGAAAAACAAAGGCTAGCATGCCCCAGATTTGAGGTTTTCGAAAGAAATCAATCCACGCATCAACGAAAGTGACNCGCGCTTCTTTTATACTTTTAGGTCTATCCGCCACTGNGCCCTTGGGTAAGAAAAAGATATGGTAGCCAGCCAAAGCCGACATCACGGCTGCCGCCATACACCAAGCTATCGTCCAAGAGGAAGTCTCTCCCTCACCGAAATAACTCGCGACATAGACGATGAAGGCCATCGAAAAAATACGCCCAACATTCCAGAATACCCCTTGTAGCCCTACATACTTGGCCTGCTCTTTCTTGTTTAAGCTCGTNATGTAGATACCATCCATACAGATATCNTGCGTCGCAGAAGCAAATGCCATCATCCACAACACAGCTATCGAAATCAGGAAGTANCTCGACATCGGCAGACAAAAACCAACTAGGGCCAGCAAACTCACCATCCCAAATTCCATCACCAAGACAATCCACTTCTTTGTCTTAAACATATCNAGAAAAGCGGCCCAAAGGGGCTTCAGCGACCACATTAGGGTAATATTCCCCACCCAGAAAGTGATCTCGGTGTCTGAATGCCCAAGGTCTTTAAACATCGTCGCCGCGACCCAGGTGATCATGACATATGGAATACCCTCGGCGAAATANCCTGAAGGCACCCAAGACCAAGGATTGCGGTTGGGGCTTGTGCTTTGACTCATAGAGTAAATGATAAGATTTATAAAGGTAGTCCNATCAAGCCTAGGAGCGAGCAAAGATATTAAAAAAGATAAAACTAGCCGAGGAACCGTCACGACATAGTTACTGATCAATGAAAGGACCTCTTCTTACCGGTTTATTGGCTATNACCACTNTGTGCCTGCATGCCGTGGAAATCTCCAATCGCGAGGGTATCATTATCGAGGTGGAGATTCTCGTAATTGATGATACCCGAATCCAAATTCAAATGGCGAATGGGCAGACAACTTGGCTAGATCGTANAAGGCTNTCCGAGGAGAGCCAAAAAATGATCAAAGATAAAGAAACGCGGGAGCAAAANGCACANGAAGCTCTCAATGCACTACTTGGCATCAATTTGTTNACCGATTCGAGCCTGTGGAACGACCCCAGCACATCAGTAGCCGAACGCTTAAGCTGGCCGCAAGAATCTAAAACAAACTTACAAAGTAGCTTTCGTTATTATCCGCACGCGAACTACCGTATACTGCAGGCCCGNCCCTACTCNGCCGTACTCTACGGTGAAGACGGAAAGGTGCGACACGTTAACATAGTTTTTGCGAACAAGGGGGACTTCAAATTCACTGATTCGCCTGGCGCAGGCGAAATCGGTGATATGGAGCGAGCGATTGAACAGGACTTTGAACAAATCCGTAATCTCCTTAGCGAGCAACTTGGCGAGCCAGATCGGCAACAGTTCGGTGCAGGCCGTGGTATTAAACAACTCATTGATCGCTGGGACTGGAAATCACATGCCTTTATCCTCGCCTCGAAGGACGGAGAGTATACCAGCCTGAAGATCATGCACTCCTCTGCTGCTGATAATAAAGGTCGAGGTAAAAAAATCTCCGATGCCGATTTGCGTAGATTGACTACAGAGAACGTTATAANCAAAGCCAACGGAGATGTGCTCATCGGTAATATCCCGATGGTCGATCAGGGACCTAAGGGATACTGCGTCCCAGCTACATTTGAGCGCTACCTACGCTATATGCAAATCCCCTCCGACATGTATATCCTTGCAATGGCGGGACAGACGCAGGTCGGCGGTGGCACTTCGCTGGCGAGTATTATCGATGCAGTCGATGGCTACGTAGGCTCGCAAAACCGCTCAATGAAAGAAGTCAGCGGCGAAATTAAATTACGCACGATAAGAAAATACATCGATGAGGGTCTTCCGATTATTTGGACGATGTTCTCCTCGCATGACTACAACAGCTTTGTCAACAAGCGCACAATTGAACGGCGGAGTGTCAAAGATTGGAAGGTGTGGAGAGACCGAAGTAAGAACGAGGCACGCAGTATTAATTTGCGCAAAGACTTTATGTCAGCACACGCATGCATGATTATCGGCTATAACAAAGCGACCGATGAAATCGCGGTGAGTGACTCGTGGGGTCCAAGCTACGTGGAGCGATGGGTGCCCGTCGAGCAAATGGAGCAAGTCTCGCAAGGTTCGATCTACTTGATCGATTTCTAAGCTTAGCTTCCTTGCTGTGTCTGAAAACACTGCTATCAAAACCAGCAATCCTAGTAAGGATATTCGACAAAAACACATGCCCCGTTTAATGAACTTCCTGCTTAGGCTTGCGCGCTCTCTGCACGTCGCGCGCATCGAAGTGGAGGATATATTTTTGTTCGAAGTATGGATCGCTGAAAGTCTCCCCTAAAGAAATCGTCTTTCGCGGGCGAAGCCCGAGTGCGGCTAATTCGTCGTCGAGTTCACCGCCCTTCCAATAGAGCACTCCGTTGGGAATTGAGTTACGCTCGCCCCGGCGAACATTATCTTTGATCCAGCTAAAATATTCAGGTAAATTTTTGACTGAACGCCCGGTAATAAAGTCGAACTTTTTTTTGACCTCCTCGGCGCGGCATTGATGAGCTTCTACATTCTTAAGCTCAAGCTTATCCACGAGATCTTGAACAACGGTAATCTTCTTACCGATTGAATCGATCAGAGTGAAATGGGCCTGCGGNTAGCAGATTGCCATAATGATACCAGGAAANCCACCACCAGTACCCACATCCATNATACGCNTACCGCTCATCAGTTTAAGGTGATTAGTAATCGATAGGCAGTGCGACAGATGTCGCGCCTCAAGATACTCAATGTCTTTACGTGAGATGAGATTAATCTTTGTATTCCATTCTCTAAGTAGTGCAGCCCATGTTTCGAGTAATGACCATGCAGCTTCTTCAATATGAGGAAATTGTTTACGCATCGAATCCATTGATTTTCTAGAAGATTAAAATTTATTTAGGTAAATAGCTANNATAGTGGTGTCTCAGCTTCTTCTAGAATTTNTTATAAATTTCAAGCTTTTGGACTCTTTAGAGGNTAGTAGGCAGTAAGAGCTAATTGCATATGAAAATCCTGAATGACACCAACTCGGAATCGGAATGTGTAGATCAAAGAATAAAGTGAGAAAAAGAATACGTGTAAAATCCTCACATACCCATTGAAAAGTCAAAGCCATGTCATTGTAATGAGTAGAAATACATGAAGACCTCGCGCCGCATCATACACATTGACATGGACTGCTTTTATGCAGCGGTCGAGATGCGCGAGCGTCCCGAGTTAGCAAATCACCCATTGGCGGTGGGCGGCGCTTCAGGTCGGGGCGTGTTGACGACGTGCAATTATGCCGCTCGCGAATTTGGGGTGCGTTCAGCGATGCCCGTCTTTAAAGCGCGTGAGCTCTGCCCTCAACTAGTTATCNTGCCAGTACGCTTCGAACTATATAGAGCTGTCTCTAAGGCTGTNNGGGCAGTTTTTGCCCGTTATACCGATATGATNGAACCATTATCGCTCGACGAAGCTTACCTTGANGTGAGCCATTTGAAGCGCTCCGGCTCAGAGATCGCACAGGAAATACGCTCTGCGATTCAATCCGAGACAGATTTGACTGCCTCAGCGGGAATCGGGCCCAATAAGTTGATCGCTAAAATCGCTAGCGATTGGAACAAACCAAACGGCCAATGTGTCGTGGCACCATCGAAGGTCGACCTCTTTATGAGTGAACTCTCCGTGAGGCGTATTTGGGGAGTCGGCCCCAAAAGTTCAATCCGTCTAGCCGAGCACGGTATCAAAACTTGCGCACAGCTCCAAGCTAGAGATAAAACTTGGCTTGCTCAGGAATTTGGTAGCTTCGGGCTGGAACTCTACGATCTTTGTCGCGGTATCGACGAGCGGCCAGTGGAAGCGAATCGTATCCGCAAAAGCCTTAGTAATGAGCAGACATTTACAACAAACCTAGAAACACTGGAAGACTGCCGCGAAGCCTTAAACAGGCAGCACCACGAGCTAGTTGAAGACTTGCGCAAAAGCGCGCCCGATCGAAAGATAGCCAAACTGCTGGTCAAACTAAAGTTCAGTGACTTCCGCCGCACCACCGCGGAGATGTCAGGCCCACAGCCAGAGTTGATGAGTTTTCAAAAATTACTCAAGGATGCCTGGGGGCGCAGTGGCGAACCCATACGCTTGCTAGGTATCGGCGTGCGTTTTAAAGAGAGCGAAGGAGGGAGCGAGCAGTTGGAACTTGGACTTTAACATGTGTTAGCTGCTTGCTTAATGAATAGTAGAAACAAAAAAAGCGACAAACGGGCAGCTTCAAGGTAAATTAAAAAATGGCGCAGTCCCTACCCCTAAGGACTGCGCCAACCATTGTCTACTTTATGCCTCCAAAGATAAGATCTATGAAGGACTTGTTCTGTTACCCCAAACTCCCTTTCAGGAGAAAGTTATGGTTAAAAAAAATGAAAATAATAATTACTGCAAGGAGTAAGTAAATTTAAATGTAATATACTGATTTTACTTATACTTAGTATTAACTATTCTTATTTACTGAGGTAAAAGCAAAGTGACGCGGAGAATACCCCTAGACCCCGCGCCACACTGTTTTATGCTTTGTATTTTTTACCCCAACTCCCATACATGAGAGAAAATGAAAAATGTTTAAAAGAACTATTAANTGTGTAACAGCAATTGTGCCAATTATCTCAAAATCTCCTAATTTTCTCTTTTTTTTAAGCCAGTAGTGAAATTTTCTAAAAACATCGAAGATGTCATCGCCGACTTCCGTGGCCTACCACACACGGTAAGCGCGTCTTCTCGGCGCGAGCCCGCGCTTCTCGATAGCTTGCTAGTAGTGCTTGAAGAAAAATACAAACTAGAGAAACCTAGCCCAGAGCGTAGCTTGGTCAAAAATTGGGAAAAAATATTCGGGCCCAGACTCTGCGAACGTTGCCACCCCGTAAGAATTAAAGACGAGCACACACTGATCGTTTCAGTAACAAATCAAACCCTTCGCTCTGAGTTACAGTTTATGAAACGATCGGTGTTAAAAAAAGTCCAGTCATTGGAGCATTGCAGTAAAATCAAGGAATTAGTGATCCGCAGTTGAGTGTAATATTAACTCCTCAACTTCTATCTACACACATGGGCTACGAACGGTAGCGCGGAGCGCACCTTCCATTTTCAATCTGCACTGGATTGACAGGCGTATAGATTCCTAAAGAATCANAACATNTAATATGAAAAGCTACCACGATCTACTTCNCACCGTTNTGGAAACTGGCACNTACCGTNACGACCGTACGGGNACAGGCACTTANTCTCTTTTCGGNGCACAAGCNCGATTCTCACTAGAGCCANACTTTCCCCTGCTTACCACGAAAAAGCTCCATCTACGCTCAATCATACACGAGCTTCTTTGGTTTATTCAGGGTAATACCAATATCGGCTACTTGAAGGAAAACAAAGTCCGCATCTGGGATGAATGGGCGGACGAAAGCGGCAACCTCGGCCGCGTTTACGGTGCGCAGTGGCGGGACTGGGTTGCACCCGACGGCGCGCGTGTCGATCAACTCGCCGAAGTCATCGAATCGCTCAGAAAAAATCCCGACAGTCGCCGCCACATGGTTTGTGCNTGGAACCCTGGCGAGGTTAAAGACATGGCACTTCCCCCTTGCCATGCCCTCTTTCAGTTCTATGTGGCTAGGGGCGAACTGAGCTGTCAACTTTACCAACGCAGCGCCGACATCTTTCTCGGCGTGCCTTTCAACATAGCATCTTACGCACTGCTTACCATGATGATCGCACAAGTCTGTGGATTAAAAGCCAAAGAGTTTGTCCACACTTTCGGCGACTTACACCTCTACTCTAACCATGTCGAGCAAGCCAAAGAGCAACTCTCGCGCGCACCACGCACTCTGCCACAAATGAAAATAAGCTCTAGCGTGAAGGACATCAACGACTTCAAGTTTGAGGATTTTGAACTGCTTAACTACGAACCTCATCCTGCAATCAAGGCGCCAATTGCAGTTTAAAAAATGATAGACTCTTCAAAAAAGTTTAAAGCCATCGCCGCCATGTCGGAGAATCGTGTGATCGGTAACACGGGCGACATCCCTTGGCACCTACCTGAGGATTTTAAATGGTTTAAAAAAACTACGATGGGCGGCATCCTTGTCATGGGTCGAAAGACTTACGAGTCCATCGGTCGCCCACTACCAGGGCGTGACACATACGTGCTAAGTCGGACACCTCGCGAGATCGCAGGCGTGCATAGTTTTACCGATTTAGAAGCACTCGATCATCTTATAACGAATCAAACTATCTGGATCGCAGGCGGAGGTGAAATTTACAAACAAATGCTAGGTAAATGTAGCGAACTTTACCTTACCCGGGTGCATCGCAGCGTAGAAGGCGACGCGTTCTTCCCGGACTTTGAGAGCGACTTCCAGTTAGACTCAGTCATGGAAAGAAACGATGATTTTTCCATCGAGCGTTGGTTAAAAATGTAGCGCATCTTGCTACCCAGCTCACGCCAAAAAACTACGGGTAGAGACCCGCAGACTGCGATCAACCTAACAACTCTTCTGCATGCGCTCTAGCAGAGGCCGACTTTCGATTGCCAAGCATGCGGGCAAGCTCCTCGAGGCGATCGTTGCGACTATCACCGATTGGTNCAATGTTCACGGCTGTGGAGTCTTTGTCTTGAGATTTAGTGACAACGTAATGATTGTGTGCGAGCGAAGCTACTTGGGGAAGGTGGGTAACACAGAGAACTTGGTGTTTTTTTGACAAGCGCGCTAGCTCGGCACCGACAGCGCGACCGACTTCGCCGCCCACGTTGGCATCAACTTCATCGAAGACCAGGAGAGGAGTGGCATCCGCCTCAGCAAGCACGGTTTTGAGCGCTAGCATTACGCGGGCAGTCTCGCCGCTAGAGGCGATTTTATTAAGTGGTTGGAGGTTCTGTCCAGCGTTGGGAGAGAAGAGGAATTGGCAATGGCTATCACCGTAATCATGGAGCTTGGCGTCGGCAATGAGTTCGATCTCTAAGCGCGCCTTTTTAAAGCCGAGTGCTTGCAGGAGATCAGCAGCCTTTTGCGCAAGTACTTTGGCGGATTTTCTACGGTAGGCGGTCAGTTTCTGGGCTTGTTTGTTAAGCTCCGCTTCAAGATCTACGCTCGCTTTACGTTTCCTAGTAAGCACGCCTTCAAGGTCGCCCTGAATCTCGATTTTCTGGGCAAGTTCTTCACGCTTGCTCAAGACAGATTCAACGCTACCGCCGTATTTGCGACGAAGCTCTTGCCAAAGATTCATACGTTCTGTGGCGGCCTCGATAGCTACGGGGTCAAAGTCATAATCAGTCACNAGACGCCCGAGCTCTTCGCCGAGATCTTGCAACTCAATCTGTAAGCTCTGAGCGCGCTCGAGCAGTAAGTGCGAACCTTCATCCAGCTCGACCATTTCTTCAAGGCGAAGAAGAACACCACCCAGTAAATCATTAGCGCTTTGTTCGCCGATCATACCCTCGGAACAGGCGGACGCGATNCTGACTAACTCTTGCGCGCTGGACATGCGGTTGTAGTCAAGCTCTAGCTCTTCAATGGCATCTTCGTTCACGCCGACGGCATCAATTTTTTTGATTTGTTTGCGAACGAAATCCAGCTCATCTTGGTCCAATCGTTCTCCAGTTTCTAGAGTCTCGATCTCGCGTAATAGCTTGCGCCATTCTTCGAAGCCGAGGGCAAATGCGGCGAGCCCCTTGACGTTACCCGCATAGGTATCGAGCATTTCGAGCTGACGTTTTTCTTGGAAAAGTTTTTGTGGTTCGCCAGGACCATGAAAATCNATCCATGACTCGCCAAGCGCTTGCAACTGGGCGAGCGTAGCGAGGTTGCCATTAATTTGAATCCGTGGAATCTTACCGAGGTGAATGGTTCGCTGAAGAAGGAGTAAGCCGTCTTCGCATGTGGGTAGACCAGCGGCTTCAAGTAGCTTATCAATAAGCAAAGCGTCGGCGAAGTGGAGCGCGGCCTCGACCTCGACTAAATCTTGGCCTTGGCGAATCACTCCTTTATCTGTGCGTGCACCTGAGAGCAAACCTANGGCACCGAGGAGCACACTCTTACCNGCACCTGTCTCACCCGTCACGGCAGTGAAGCCAGACTCAAACTCAAGAGTGACTTCTTCGAGTAGGGCGAGATTTTTTATGCGGATGTATTTTAGCATGCGGATCGACTATTGAACGGGGAGAAGATGCGGCGCAAGCAATTGAAACAGTAGAATGAGTGGGAAGAGGCTAAAAANGATCGTTATCACCAAGCAAAGGAAAGTCTTCAAAGGCGTCAAGNGAAGGACAGCCGTGAGTGAGAGGATAAGAATGATGTAACCATAAACTAAAAGTATAAAGAACAGCCAAAAATACTGTCCGACCACGGACGAATCAAAGTTTTGCCGGAAGTGGAACAGTATTAAAAAACAGAGCAACCAGGGCATGAGAGCTAGCCCCAGACCTGTGCGCACTTCGCGCAAGCTAGCCTGCGCTCCAAACCAACGCCCAAAATTACGCAGTAACCACGCGAAGAAATAGAGCCCAAAGAAACCTAGCGACGCACCGATTANTATTACAGATAACCCTAGGCTTGCCTCTGAAGAATAGACGGGCAAAGCCTGTATCATGCCGAAGACTATCGCCACAATAAGGGCCGCGCGATGCCCACGGCCATTTTCAATTAAGCCTTGCATCGTTTTTCCCGGCTTATACCAGAGCGTGAATACATAGAGTGGATTGATTTGTTCAGTCATTGGTCTGACCATAAATGAAGACCGATGGAACGAATCAAGCAAGTCTCTGTGTGGACAATCGCACTATGCTTACCCTTTCTCAGATCAGTAAAGGCTTCGGCCAGAAAACGCTTTTTACAGATATTTCGTTCCGCTTGTTAAAAGGCGAACGNATCGGCTTAGTCGGTCCGAATGGCGCGGGAAAGACGACGCTCTTTTCTATCATCATGGGCGAGATCGAGTCCGACTGCGGCGAGATTGAATTGGAACGCGGCACGCGAATAGGATTCCTGCCCCAAGAAAGCGCTCCAGCTGGAGACGAAACCGTGGGGGAGCTGGCGACCTCGATCAGCCCAGAGTTTACCAAAATTTATAAATCGCTGCGCGAGTATCCTGACCCCGATTCGATAGAGCGAATCGAAGCGACCGAGCGCTTCGTCGAACTAGNCGGTTACAATCTGGAGGCAAAAGCCAAGCGTATCCTTGCAGGGCTAGCCTTTCGTCACGAAGACTTCGACATGCCAGCCAAGACCTTGAGTGGGGGCTGGATCATGCGGGCCCATCTCGCCCGCCTTCTTGTCATGGAGCCAAATCTGCTCATGCTCGACGAACCGACAAATCACTTGGACCTTGAGACACTAGGTTGGTTTCAGAATCAGCTGAAGCGCTACTCCGGCGCAATCCTGACGATTTCGCACGACCGAGAATTCCTCAATGCCATCTGCGACGGCATTGTGGAGATTGCCCACAGCAAATTACATCGCTACGTCGGTAACTACGAAAAATACCTTAAAGAAAAGGCCGAGCGCGAAGCGCAACATCTAGCAGCCTACAATAATCAACAGCGCGAAATCGCCCACCTTGAAGATTTCGTGCGCCGCTTCCGCGCCAAAGCCAGTAAGGCAACACAAGCGCAAGCTCGACTCAAGCAACTTGAGAAAATGGAGCGCATTGCCCCACCTCAAAGTGTCTCTGACACAATTCACTTTAACTTTCCCCAGCCGCAACGCAGCGGTCAGCGTATCATTACACTTAATAATGTGAAACAGGCCTATGGTGAGCACGTCGTCTACCGGGATCTAAGCATAGGGGTCGAAAAGAAACAACGTATCGTCCTAGTCGGCCCCAACGGTGCAGGCAAGTCGACACTGCTTAAAATTATAGCCGAGATCATACCAATCGAAGCTGGCACGCGCGAGTTAGGTCACAATGTGAGCGTGGGCTACTTTTCGCAACAGCGAGTCGAAGTGCTCAACATGGAGCACAGCGTACTTGAGGAAGCGATGGATCGCACCTCAGGCACAGGCGAGCAGAGTGTGCGCAGTATCTTGGGCGCCTTCCTTTTTCGCGGAGATGATGTTTTTAAGAAGATCAAAGTGCTAAGCGGTGGCGAAAAGAGCCGACTGGCTCTGGTCAAACTACTACTAGCACCGCCCAACTTACTCCTGCTCGACGAACCCACCACCCACCTCGATATGCCAAGTATCGACGCACTGATTAATGCGCTCGACGACTACACCGGTACTCTGATCTTTGTCAGTCACGATCTACACTTTATCCGCGCGATTGCAGAAAGCACGATACAAATACAGGCAGGTGAAGTCACACATTATGCAGGTAACTACGATTACTACTTGCGTAAGTCGGGCGCTGAGTCCGAGCAGAGTGGCTTAATCGCCGGGCTGAAAAATGCTCGTCCAGACGGTGCTCCAACCTCGCAGGGCAAACATCAAAGCGTGAGTGCCAAAGAGCGTCGCCGTATCGCGGCAGAGGAGCGTAAATCTGCCAGCAAGTCGCGCAAACGAGCCGAAAGCCGAGTCGCAAAGGCCGAGGCCGACATCCTCAAACTCGAGAGTGAACAAGCCGAGCTTTCCAAGCTGCTTGAGGACCCTAGTGCCTATGCTGACACCGAAGCAGCCAAGGATCTAATTGTTAAGGCTGCCCGTATCGCTAAATATTTAGAAGAAAAAAACTATGAGTGGGATCTAGCAGCAGAAGAACTAAGTAAGCTAGATTAAATCTTAGAACGTAGAAA
The DNA here is from genome assembly GCA_002718015.1 of Rhodospirillaceae bacterium. Taxonomy (GTDB): domain Bacteria; phylum Pseudomonadota; class Alphaproteobacteria; order UBA8366; family UBA8366; genus UBA8366. The sequence continues at coordinate 19,021 of PBCW01000002.1, read as the reverse complement.
AATCGAATTTCGCTTTACAAGCCGCTAGTAAATGCGAAGTTTTTCCTTCCCAATGAACATTCTCCCCGTCCATTTGTGATGCTTTCTAGGTTTACTTTAAAAAGTTTATTATCTGCCTCTTCAATCATCATCTGTTCATTTCAGATTTCTAATGCACAGAATGATGCCGGCCAACTAGGCTTCACTGCACTGCAAAGCCAAGCCAATACGCTAGTCGAAAACGGCAAGCTTATCGAGGCAATGCCTCTGCTAAAAGAGTTGGTTAAGCGCGTCGAGGCCTCCGATAACTCGGAAATCAAACTCGACTTTCCCATATTCCTTATTGGAACTGGCCATATCCAGCAATATATAGCTTCAAAACAAACGGTTGAGCTGAGCGAAGCCCTCCGCTGGTATGATAGGTTAGAAAAAGAGTTCCCAAATTCACCTAAGGTCAAGGACATGCTTTTTAAAAGGATCGACGTTTTACGTGCTCTCAGTAAGAACAACGAAGCGATTGCTTTGATGCAAAAAATCCTATCAGGCGGTTACAGAAATGTGCGCCTGAGCCAAAGTGAGCAAACTAAACTGCTCAAGGATCTCACCCAAATCTACTACAGCACTGGACAATTATCCGCTGGCCTGCCCTACTTTGGTCAACTCTTCGAGATCGCTCGTAATCCTGAAGATCAAGCTTTGGCAGCTGCTGCCAGCTTTGAAGCACTTTTTCTAGCCGAACGCCTTGACGACGCACTCAATTTGCTACCCAGGCTAGCAAAAGAGTCAGCAGTTCGCTATCGCCCACGTCTCAATGTTGCCCTCCTAAAAGCAAGCGATAAGCTAGTCGAAGTAGGACGAGTCAATGATGCCGCTCTTACGCTCAACTTAATTAAAACGACTGATATCATGATTGAGTGGACCGAAGGAGAAATCAAATCCAAGGCAGCTCGAGTCGAACAACGAAGAGCGCTAGGCAATTCATCCAGTGAATTCATCGAGCGCCTTCAACAAGAGATCAACACACTCAAAGCTAACCTAGAACACCTTCGGAAACTACCAACACTGCGCAATGAACTGCTCGTCCGCCGCGCCCGTAACTACACTAAAACAGCTCGTCGCTACGAAGCCTTCTGGATGTTCTATGATCTGATGGAGGAAAATCCCGATGATGCCCAAGCAGAGTTCTACCACTACGCTACTTTCTCTAACGCCCTTCAAATCGGCAAAACTGAGACCGCAATCGGAGTAGGTAAGATCTATCGCGGTAAATTCCCGAATGGCGACTTCTACTCGGATGTGAGTGGTGCCCTCGCCGTCCAGCTCCAAAAGCTTGGACAAAACGAAGAGTTTCTAGAGCTCGCAGTCGACTTTCTAGGCACTCGCCCTCTAGACGCAGTGTCTCGTAGCCTCTTTGCACAATGGGCGACCTACCTCATCGAGCAGCAACGCTACACCGAACTGATCATGCAAGCTGGAGAGTGGTATAACGCACACAGCAATTCGATCTACGAAGATGGCATCTTCTACTGGGGCGGACTAGCCGAACTCCAAATAAGTCAGTTCGAAGACGCTGTCGGTAGCTTCTCACGCTTAGTCGATCAATATCCGACCAGTGTTTACGCTGAAGACGGCCTTCTCCGCAAAGGTGCTGCCCTATTCTACGCGCAGCGCTTTGAAGAATCTCGAGACGTGCTCTACGCCTACGCAAAGAAATACCCAAGGGGGAGCGCTCTCGACCAAGCCTACTTCTTCCTCGGAGAAGTCGAGTATCTTGCGGGTAACCTTGAATTAGCTCTCAACCACTTTCACAAAGCTGACAGTATCACGACTCTCCAAGATGTTCACAACGGTGCGGCCTTCCGAATCGGCACAGTGCTCGAGGAGCTCGGCCGCTATGAAGAAATGGCTACGCACTTTGAGGCCTACATCGAGCGGTTTGGAGAAAAGGCTGATCTGACACGAGCTGTCTTACAACTCGGATTAGCCTTTGAATATTTGATGCGCCCAGTGGACATGCTTTCTCTCTATCGCGAAAACATCGAAATCTATGCCAAAAATCCCAATAACGATGGCGTTGACGCGCTGATCGAAGGTTACGCTGAGAAGTATAATAAAAATAAGACCCTGTTGACCCGCACCGTGGCCTTCTTTGACCGACTGGAAAGTGATCTAGACTTCCGCACAAAAATCATCACTGACCGAGGTTTCCTCTTTGAACATTTTTACGTCAATCCAGACATCGATCAGCCCCTTTACAATAAACTGCGCCGCAATCCAGCCTTCACCGACGCACTGGCAGAAGACTTGTCGCCGATCCAAGACTTGATTACTCCCTACCGCTCACAACTAAGCGCCTACCCTAGCGAGATTCCCCAGGATTATTTCAAATATCAATTAGGCAAGGCGCGTGAGGCTGACGATGTCATCGCTGAGACCCGGATGCTCATGGGCCTCTATCGACTGAATGTTCAAGTCGACCCCAGGAAACCCTACGATTCCGCACTCCTTCAGCAACTCACTCCTCGCGCCATTCTCTACGTTGCTGACTACGAGCGCGACAAGCGTCTACTTTTCGCCGAAGAAGCTTGGAACCAGTTGCTCATTAACTACCCGACTGACGATGCGACTATTGTTGCCTTCATGCGCCTAGCCGATGTCACCGCAGAGAAGGCTGACCTCGCAGGCGCGCTAAACTATCTTGAACAAATTGTTACACAATTCCCCGGCTCACCAAAAATCCCCGCAGTCATGCTGCGCCAAGGCGAGCTACTAAGCGAAATGGGACGCGCGGATGAAGCACGCGAAAAGTATCAGTATATACTCCGCGTTCCAGAGTGGCGCGGCATACTACACGCGCGAGCACTCTACCAAATTGGTGAGTCTTACATGGCGGAAGATGCTTATGCGAAAGCTCACGGTTTTTACGAGCGCACCTTCCTCGGCTACCCGCATCTCTCCGAATGGAGTGCGCGCGCCTATCTCGCGGACGCCAACGCATTGATCGGTATGGGCGAGAAGCAAGACGCAATTAACACTCTCAACGAAGCGGTGGTAGAAATTTCCGCGACCGCTCCTGCTGACATCCTAAAATCGATCAAAGCTAAATTGAAAGAGCTCCAAGGATGAATTTAGACTCTACAAGATTCCAACGCACAATGTTAAAGGGCATTTCCATTCTAATTTTCGCATCCACTGCTGTCCAGTCCTCTGCTATCGCGCGAGAAGTTAATTCTTACTGGATTGAATACGGAAACGAACCTGTCCTTATCCAGCAAAATAATAACGGTGCCGTGCAAACGCTTAAATTTGTTAGCTTTCAAGACGGGATGCTAGTCGCAGAGCTTGAAGGTGGCGTCGGCGAGATCTCACTACCCGTGAGTGAATCGATGGTGCGGACCCTAAGCCTTGATAACTCAAAAATGCCCGAAATTGAACGGATGATCCGCCGCGGAAACTTCACGTCTGCGCTCGATCTACTTCGCCCCAAAGCTTACCCATTGATCAAATTCCATCAGGTTCCCAAGAGTTTTACTCAGCTGCACTCGCCCATTCGTTCCCTAATCGATACGCTCATTAAGGTTAAAGAATATGATGAAGCCCACGACCTACTCAATCGTATCCAGCTTAACAAAGTCGGCATTGAATATAGCCAAATAGCCATCGCACTCATGGGTGCCTATTTAAGTGACGGTGACTCCGATAAGGTGGCTAAGATGACGGAAATCATTCCCGTAGAAGGTCAGTATGCAGTTAACATCCGCCCAATAGTGGACGCAGCTGATGCCCTCCGCGCGGCCGGTAAATACGAAGCTGTTATTCCCCTCTACCGCCAGATCAAGACCGTCGTACCCGACAATGTAAAAAAGAACGTTCAGATGTGGCTTGCCTATTGCCTCGTCCTCGCAGACCGCGTCGATGAGGCCACCCCAATGATTGAGGCACTCGAGGAACCAGAACCTAACGAGCGACTATTCTCTCTCTACAAGCTACTTCAAGGCTCGCGCGCACACCGCGGCGAGAAGTATGGGCAAGCACTCGATGTGCTGACACGCGGATTCGTTCGCGCACAGACTTCGTATGACTGGGTTCCAGAAATGCTTTATCTAATAGGCGATTGCTATGCGCGTTCCGAAGATAAGCTCGCCGCTCGAAATGTTTGGACAGAGATTGCCATTCTCTATCCCGAATCACCGTGGGCAAAGAGCGCCGAAAGCTCGCTTGCACAACTTCCCGAACCTGAACAAACTATAGAATAACAAACAAAAAATTTAACGTCCCCTGAATAACATACTTTAAAATAAACATCATGAATATATCTAAACTACGCATCCTTCCCACCATCATCGCCATCGCANTGTTCGCCGTCGCTACTCAGTGGGTGCTCACGCTACCGCTGAGTGCTCAGGATACTGAGGTTGCGACCGAGATCGCCGACGAATCACAAGAAAAGTCGCTCATCGACATGTATAAAGCTGGTGGATGGGCAATGTATCCTCTCACTCTCCTTTCAATCGGTGGTTTCGGATTGATTGTTTACAACTTTCTGGCGGTGCGTCCCGAACCGATCCTCAATACTGCGGCGACTGTGCAAATAGACGAAGCACTTGCTGCAATCGACGTGGAAAAAGCCAAGACCATATGCCAAGAAAGCCCTTCGCCGATTACAAACATCATTGAGGCGGGCATGAACCGTGTCGACGTCAACAACTTCGACCCAGAACAAGTTAGAGAAGCGATTGAAGAGTCCAGTTCCGAAGAGCTTGCTGGTCCCTTCGTTCTAATCAACTATCTTTCCGTGGTTGGTTCGCTCTCCCCCATGGTTGGGTTACTTGGAACCGTTTCTGGTATGGTCAAAGCCTTTAACGTTATCGAGGCTGAAGGTGCGGGTAGTGCTCAAGCGCTTGCGGGCAACATTTCGGAAGCCCTAATCACCACTGCTACTGGCATGATCGTTGGTATTCCTGCCATGTTCTTCTTCTTCTTCTTTAAGAATCGTTACGGTAAGATCACCTCGCGCATCGGCCGCGTGGTCGGCGAGTTACAGTTTACACTTAATAAAGCGATCAAGAACCGCATCTAATCCCGCCCACTCAAGCACACCAAAAAGCTATGGCTATGTGGACACCCGAAGAAGTTGACCCGGAGTTTGAACTGACTCCGATGATCGACGTCGTCTTCCTGCTTATCGCGTTCTTCATGACGCTGATAAGTTTCATCAGCGCTGAACTGGTCCAATTAGAACTACCAGAAGCAGTCGAGGCTAGCATCCCCGAAGAACCGGGTGATCGCCAATACATATCTATTGATCGAGAGGGCCAGCTTTACTTTGGTGCCTCAGCGATCACTGAAGAAGCTCTCACTGCTCGACTGGTGGCACTGAAGGCTGAACTGCCTAGACTCAAAGTTTTCCTACGTGCTGACTCAAATACCGCCCACCGCCATGTTAACACCGTGATGAAAGCCACCGCTAAAGCTGGTATCTTCGACCTCATTTTCGCCTCAGCAAAGGACTAATTATGAAGGTCAGCTCAGTACTCGAATCCGAAGATAAAGTCGACATCACACCGATGATCGACGTCGTCTTTCTGCTTCTAATTTATTTCATGTTCCTTCCGCTCCAGCAAGAGGCAGATATCGGTATCAAACTACCGAGTAATACACCCCCCGCAGAGAATCTAGAACTGCCCAGTGAGCACATAGTTGAAATCTTTCCTAATGGGCTGATTCTACTCAATGGAGCACCCATGGATGGCATCGACGATCGTAATATGGAGCGTCTCAGCTCGACCTTGACTCGCCTTAAACTATCCTCAGATCGGGCAGGTATCGACACCGTAGTCAAAATCCAAGCCGATCCTGATTCCCCACACCAGCGTGCAATCGACGTGCTCAACGCATCCGCGCTTGCCGACATTACCAAAGTCTCGTTCGCCTCCTATGCAGACTAACTTTTCTCGTGATTAGCCCGCAGAAGAAACGCAGGATGAATCCAATGCTGCTCAACGTCTTGTTGATTAGCGGTGGTGTCCACGTAGTCGCTCTATTCATACTAGGTTCGATTACTGTTTATAAATACATCATACCCGATGAGGCTCAGTTTGAAGAGCCCTCCCCCGTGGCCGAAGAACAACCTCCCCCCGAGGTAAAGATCGAGATCAAGCAGCAGCCGCCCAAGCAGCAAGCCATGCAGGGTCTACGCATGAAGCAGGTGGGCAACATTGCAGTGAGTGCAGTCGATGTAAATCTGCCCAATATGCAGGAATCCTTCACGGTCAGTGCTGGAATGGGTGGCTTCGGCGGCGGATCCCTGCTTGGCGGCACGCGTGGAACACTTGGTATTGGCATGTCCGACATTAGCGTCTTCGGTCTGAAGACTCGCGCAGAGCGTATCCTCTTCGTCATCGATGCAAATAGTCAGATGTTAACCGACGCCAAAGGAGGCCTAACGAGTTACAAAATTATTAAGGACGAAATCACCGACATGGTAGGTAATCTCTCTGCTGGCACCTTATTTAATGTCATGATGGCGGATAAGCGTAATAGTAAGTTTTTTAAACAGCAACTTGTCCCTGCTGGGCAAGAAGTTCACCAACAATTAATCCAATGGATAACTCCGATCAATGCGAATGCGCGAAACGCAGGACTTGTCGAAAGCGATGGAGGCGTTACACGTGAAAGGCTTGAGACCCTAAGCGATGAAGCTAATCATAAAGATATACTTTGGGCTAAGGAAGCAGGTAATGACACAACCTTCATGACACAACTTGCGCTCGAGCAGGATGTGGATGCTATATTTTTCATTGCTGGCTACCACCGAGGTTTTGAGAGAGTTCGCCGCCGCTTAACTGATAGGGAAGAGGCCGACTGGATTCGATTTTCAACAACTCGCAAATATCAGGATCAACTCGCTGTGCACCAAAAAGAAGTGCCAATCATGCAAAAACGCATCGACAATATTATGGCGAATATCAATGAAGAACGAAAGAAAAAGGGTCAACCAGCCCGTGTCTTAAACTCTAGGTTTGGCATCTATACCGACACCAGAGAGCTCGGGTTGAAATGGGAAACTGAGCACCCTGGCTGGCGGCCAGTCCACTTTCTCGAGTCTCGAGAGATTGAAAAATACTTTAATAAGATCGTTGATATCCTCTACACAAATAAGGGTAGCGAAAAGCCAACCGTAAACGTCATACTTTTTCTGGCGGGAGACGAGGTGATGCGCAAAGAGTGGGAAGACCAACTCGACGATTATACAGATTTTTTCCGAGGCAAATACCGCATCATCCGAGGTCTAGACGAAATCAACGAGGCTCGCAGTTCCTCCAACACACGAAACTAAGCTTTAAGTTCACTAACTCTTTAGAAGGGCTGTCTATATGTGGGCAGCCGGATCAATTGCCAGGATCAAAGATTCGAAAACTTACAGGCGCGCCGATCACGGAACTCTCCTCATTAAGCAATGCGATCGCCCGTATAATGGCAGCCTCACTGCTCATGTGCGTTGTGACCATAAGTTTAGCAGTGCCGTCTTTGAGCTCCTTCTGATTCACGGTAGCAAAGCTGATATGCTCCTTGGCTAAAATGTCGGAGATCTTTGCGAGGACACCCTCTTCATCTCTGACGTGGATGCGCAAATAGTAGCGACCGACAAGCTCATCCCCCACAGCTAATTCAAGACCATCGGCCAATTTTTGATATTTAGCCTCATCTTCTTCAGAAATTGTCGGCGACGCTGCACCTTGCAGCATAAAGACCGCATCAGCGATATCGCTAATCACCGAGCTGGAGGTCGCATCTTGACCAGCACCACGCCCGATTAGCACTGTCGTACCCACGACATCGCCAGTCACGCTGACGCCGTTATAAACCTCGTCCACTCCTGCAATTACTTCATTTTTAGAAATCAGCGCAGGATGCAGGCGAACAGAGAGTTTGTTCTCTTCAAAGTCACGTGCGATCACAGCGAGTAATTTAATTTTGTAACCAAGGTGACCCGCAATCTCAATATCCTCACCCCTAATCTCGCGGATACCTTCGCAAATAATCTCACTAAGCTTCACCCACTTTCCATGTGCCAAATAGGCCAGAATCACAGCTTTGTGTGCCGCATCAATCCCATCAAGGTCGAGTGCCTCATCAGCTTCCACGTAGCCGAGCTTTCTCGCGTCGCCTAAAGTAGCGTCAAAACTAAGGCCCTCGCGCTCCATGCGTGTGAGGATGTAGTTAGACGTGCCGTTAAGAATACCAAATATAAGCTTAAAGCGATTAGCTACNAATGCCTCACGAATCGTTTTGATGATAGGGATACCACCCGCAACCGAAGCCTCGTAAAAATAGTGCCCTCCATTTCGTCGGGCAANTTCAAATAGTTCTTCGCCGTGCTCGCAGATTAAAGCCTTGTTAGCTGTCACCACTATCTTGCCCTGGTCAAGAGCGCGGCGTGTCAACTCTAGTGCCTTATACGTGCCACCCATCAACTCACATACGATGTCGATGTCAGGGTTATCAACCACCCTGGCAGGATCTTCCGAGTAGAGCCCAGCAGGCAAGAGAACCTCGCGCGCCTTGGACGCATCCTTTACCACGACCTGAGTGATTTCCAACTGGGTGCCTAATCTGTACTCCAAAGCGAGACGGTTCTTCTCGATATTTTTCCATACCCCTTGGCCAACGACTCCAAAGCCGAGCAAACCGATACGAATTGTGCGTTTTTTAGACATATTATTCAAATTTCTGAGTGTAAATGCTTAGCATTCCGCTAATTAGGAGTAAACGTAACGTTTTAAACCAATAGCTGCTATCGAAATACTCAAGGTCATAATCTATACCATNAAGCGAACAAGNAAGTAGACGAGGGCAATGTAAGCCCANCACGAAATAAAGAGCAAATTTTAGGGGACTTGGCTTCTAGCCCTATCTTGCAACACCTACTATAATTTGAGAATCACAAATCGTNTCTTACCACCCGCCTAGACGTAGAAACTAATCGGCCTATTCATGACCAGATTCTCCTCAATCCCATCGATGCTATTTAGCGCATTCCCGTTGACCTCGATGATCACGGTCAAAGGCTCCAGTTTATCGGCAAAAGGAGAGTCATCTTCCACATCAATNAATAAAACTCCATCAAAGTCTTTCGGGGATTGAGTAACGATCGCGCAACTCATCGTCAAGCGGGCGGAGACTGATGCCTTTATGGGGACTATAATTTGTGTTAATGGCCGCCACTTATCCAGTGAGACTGCCCAGTGTGATTGGCATAACCATGGTCTTGCCCTGGCGCAATAAAGTCACTGCTACCTTTGTGCCTGGAAGAACTTGAGAAACCACTAAGCGAAGCTCAGCAGCCGAATCGATCTCTCTTTCGTCGATTTTAATAATAATATCCCCGTGCCGAATACCGCCTCTCGAAGCAGGAGAGTCCTCAAACACTTGATAAACCAGCGCACCNCGTGCGTTCTCTAATCCGAAGGCGTCGGCCATTTCTCGGCTTAAATCATCTGGGATTAGCCCCAGCATCCCACGCGGCACCTCACCGCTCTTGATCAAATTCGAAGCCACATTGAGAACCATATTCACAGGAATGGCGAAACCGAGACCAATGCTACCTCCGCTGCTAGATACGATCGCCGTGTTAATGCCAACTAGTCGACCCCATGCATCGAGCAGTGCACCTCCAGAGTTACCTAAGTTGATCGCTGCGTCGGTCTGGATAAAGTTCTCATAAGATCCTGCTCCAAGAATTTGGCCGCCTCGATTACGCTCAAGCGCAGAAATAATCCCCTGCGTGGCAGTGAGTCCCAAGTCGCGCGGATTACCAATCGCAAAAACAATGTCCCCCACACGCAGTAGATCGCTATCGGCCAGGGTCACGGCGGGAAAGGACTCATCCGCATCAACCTTTAAGATAGCGACATCCGTTTTCGAGTCGGAACCAATCAGAGTAGCCACATACTCTGTGCCATCATTCAGCCGTACAAGTATCTCATCCACCTCACGTCCTCGCATCCCTTGCACCACATGGTAGTTCGTCACGATGTAGCCATCAGCGGAAATAATCACTCCTGAGCCCACGCCTAGCCGCTCTCTGCGCTCTCGGTTCGAGTCCTCCTCAGGCGACACACGGGGAATGGAGAGACCAAATTGCCGGTAGAATTCAGGCAAAGTTAGGCTTTGCNGAGCCGATACGATGCGCGAGGTATATACTGCCACCACTGATGGTGTAGCTTGCCCTAAAATATCCGCATACGAGACAAGTGGCATCTCACCCGATGTGGCGATAGACTGAGCATCCACCTTGACATTGAGTGGAGGATTTTTGTCCGCNAATACGGTCACAGCCGCAAATAGCGAGATCAAAGGGATACAAACTGTGTATTTCATAATAAGATACGTGATTGATTTATGATGTATGACAAAATACAAAGTTTGGAGTTCCGCAAATTTCAAATTGAATCGGCTAAAACGGATGGCAGGCCCAGTCTTCAGCTCCTTCAATCCCCAGTGTAGTACGCAGACGCCAAGCAATCACAAGCGCCGCGATTAGTCCCAAGCTGCGCTGTATTCGCAGCAGCCTCATAGATGTCATCTTGAGCTGTATCCGCATAAACTGGCTCTGAGCGAACCAAAGCAGAGGTAAAGTGCCTAGGCCAAAGCCAATCGCAAACTCTGCCCCCTTCAGTGCCGACCCAGAGAATAAGGCTAGGCCAAAAATCATGTAGAGTGGTCCACAGGGCAGCAGTGGGCTTATTAACCCAATCATCGCAGCGGCAACGGGCTNTCGCAGGCGGCTGAAACGAGCAGTCATTTTTTGATAAAGCCCCACCATCCAAATTGGCTTTGGAAAAAAACGGTCTAATCGAAAAGCCACCACCAAAAAGAAGACAACAAGTATCCAAGGTAGTAAATTAAGCCACGAACTGGAGACCAAGCGAATCACCACCGAACCAAAAGCACCTGCCAAAGTGCCGACGAGCGCGTAAGACAGTAGCTTAGCCAAATGGTAGCAGGTCAAAACAAGCTGCGGGTTATCATCAACCGCCTTAGACGGCGCAAATGCACAAGAGAGTGGGCCGCANATCACTACGCAGTGGACACTGGTTATCAGCCCAGCAATCAAGGCCGTGTAGGCATTGTAAACTGTCTGGTAATCAAACATCTCGTCTACCTCGGATTGGTTGCGGGGGTTCATGGAAGACATCACTGCAAAGCGTAAAGATGGTCTGCATATAAATACTATTCATTCATATTAAGATTAAAAAATACGGTCCAATAGCAAGCCGCATCAAGGAAAGGAAACGACTCTGATAAACCGTTTTTAAGAATAGCTCACGAGTATGATTGTGTTGTAAAAACGCAAAAACTCATCTTATAATTTCACAACGCACAATATGCGGCACTATTGACTTCAAAGGTTAGGACGGTTCCAATAGCNAGCTATGGGTAATTCATTTGGCACACTTTTTCGTATTTCCTCATGGGGTGAGAGTCATGGCGGTGGTATCGGCGTTGTTATCGACGGTTGCCCTCCCCGCCTACCCTTAAACGTCGAGGAGATACAATTCGAACTCGATCGCCGTCGCCCCGGACAAAGCGATATCACCACACCCCGCAAGGAAAGCGACACCGCCGAGATCGTTTCAGGCCTCTATGATGGTCAAACCACGGGTACTCCTATCGCTATCTACGTGCCTAATGGCGACCACCGTCCCTCCGCCTACAAGGAAATGAAGGATAAGTTTCGTCCCTCGCACGCTGACTTCACTTACCAGACTAAGTTCGGCATACGTAATCACGAAGGTGGCGGTCGCTCTTCCGCCCGTGAAACCATCGGCCGCGTCGCAGCAGGTGCCATCGCCAAGAAAATTCTCAAGCTGGCCGGCGACATTGAAGTGCGCGCCTACATCACTCGTGTGCACGACATCCAGATGCCCGCGCTCGATCATTTTCCAAGCCTCGAAGAAGTCGAAGCCAGTCCCGTACGTTGCCCCCACCCAAAATCCGCCAAAAAAATGGTCGAACGGATCAAGGTAATGCGCAAGAAAGGCGACTCAGTAGGGGGTCTAGTCGAGTGTCGCGTGCGTAATCTACCCGTCGGTCTCGGCGTACCTGTCTTCGATCGTCTCGAAGCGGATATGGCTAAGGCCATGCTCTCGCTCCCTGCTACAAAGGGCTTTGAAGTCGGCAGCGGTTTTGACGGCTCCTTACAGCAAGGCTCCGAGCATAACGATGTATTTGTCAACAAAGACGGCACGGTCGGCACCGCGACCAACCGCTCGGGCGGAGTACAAGGCGGAATCAGTAACGGCGAAGAGTTGATCTTCCGCGTGGCCTTCAAGCCGACCGCAACCCTTATACAAAAACAAGACACCGTCGATAAAGACGGCAACGAAACCGAGCTTATGGGGCGCGGTCGCCATGACCCCTGTGTGGTACCCCGTGCGGTACCCATCGTCGAATCAATGGCCGCGCTCGTTCTGGTCGAACACTGGATGCGCCATAAAGCTCAATGCGAGAGCTTCGATTTTTCCTAATTCATATCATTTAGTCACAGCACTCTGCTGCCATGCTCGTGCATCTCAACATGATAGTCGACTGCAGGGGCTACATCTTATCTTTCCCATATGTTAGACTCCGCACCCCTGGTTTACCTAGTCTTTGGCATCCCAAATTCGGGACGGCGCGAAGTAATATTCGACCTGATCGAAGGTGGTATCCCCGAGAACGAACAAATAATTTATTTCCGGCCCGATGGGGAAGCAGCTTGTGCTTTCGACGAACAGATCGAAGCACTAGACAATGTCAGCGTCGTCGGATGGAAGTTGAAAGACTGTAAAGTCACTCACGGTAAGATCTCTGCAGCGCCGACAAAGATACTCTTTCTCGCGCCCGGACTTAGCGACCCTTCAGATTGCGCCGAAGGACTTAAGACATGGAGCGATCATAACGAATGTCAGATAGCCCGACTCATTACAGTCACGCATTGCCATTTCCTCTCAGTAAACCCAAATGCAANAGCNTGGTTCGAAGCCTGTATCCACTTCTCGGATGTNGTACTACTTAATCGCCGTGAAGAAGCGGGTAACAAGTGGGTCAGAGATTTCGAGATTACTTATAAAAGAGCGTGTAGCCCCGCGCGTTTTGTCATGGTCAAAAAAGGCCGCGTGAGCAATCCTGTGGAAGTGCTCGACCCCGAAGCACGTCGCACATCACTCTATTTCGACGAACTCCTACCCATTGAAGACGACGAGTTCGAGGACGAGCACCAACCTGACGATATCAAGGTCGATACATATATTGAGCGGCTTGAAAGTGGTCATCGCGCCAAGCCAATTCCCCCGATAACGAAGTTTCTGGAGTTTTAGCGCTCCGCCATCTCACTGNCTATCGTGCTTAGACGCTTCTGNTTCTGGCCGAGCTTGGGTATGCAGGCGATCAAGGCTTTCGTATAGGAATGTTGCGGATTTTTTAGGATCGTCTCAACCGCACCTTGCTCTACGATCTCGCCACGATACATGACGATGACTTCGTCTGCGAAGCCTTTGATGATACCAAAATTGTGAGTGATCAAGATTATGCTCATGCCGAGCTTTTTACGTAGTTCGCGAAGCAAATCCATAATCTGGGCTTGGATGGTGACGTCGAGTGCAGTGGTCGGTTCGTCAGCGACCAACAGCTTTGGCTCGCAAGCCAAGGCCATCGCGATCATCACGCGCTGCTGCATGCCACCACTCATTTCGTGCGGATAAGCGCTGTAGCGCCTTGATGCATCACGGATACCAACTAGCTTCAACAATTCAATCACTCGACCTTTGAAATCTTCGATATCGGGTCGGTGCAATCGCACCGCCTCTGCAATCTGGTANCCGACCGTGAAGACAGGGTTAAGCGACGAGGACGGCTCTTGAAAAATATATGCGATTCCGTTGCCACGAACGCCACGGATCGCCTTAGAATCCATCTCAAGAACATTTTCTCCCTCAAAGAAAATTTCACCAGATACAATGCAGTTCGGTGGTTTAGGTAGAAGCTGGGTCAAAGACATACAGCTGACACTCTTTCCGCTACCGCTTTCGCCAAGGATGGCCACTGTCTGCCCATCGGGCTTCACGGAAAAGTTAATACCGTGGACGACCTCTTTAACCGCCCCCCGAGAGTGAAAGGCGATGCGCAGATCAGAGACTTTAAGTAGATCAATCATATTAAGAATACTAAACGTCTAAGATTGAAGGTCCAATACTGAATGATTTCAAATTAGAAATAATTAAGTTTNTTCATGATTAGAAGTTGGATATTCTACGTCCGAACTTCTTAGCGGATTTGCATTTTGGGATCCACAATATCACGGAGTACATCGCCCAACACATTGAAGGCGATCACAGTGACGAATATGGCAAGGCCAGGAGTGAGCATCCACCAGAAATTCATGAAAAATACGATCATATTCCCCTGCGATTGCTTGAGCATTAAGCCCCACGAGGCAGAAGGCTCGGAGATACCGAGGCCAAGGAAGGACAAGGCGGCCTCGGCCAAGATGTAGCCTGGGATAGCTAGCGTGGCAGCGACAAGCAGGTAGCTAGCAATATTAGGTAGAATGTGTTTGATCAATATCATAGGTACGCACTGCCCCGCGCTCTCNGCCGCAACGACAAAGGAACGATTACGTATCGAGAGCGTCATGCCACGGATAATCCGTGCGGTTCCAGCCCAACCGATCACTGATAAAATTACGATGATGACCATGTAGACCTGTGTGGGCGAAAAGTCGGGACTTACGAACGCCGAGCGTAGAGCTAGGAGGAGGTATAGGCCAGGGATTGACATTAGCAATTCCACCAAACGCATTGCCACAAAGTCAACCGTTCCGCCGTAGTAACCCGCTAATGAGCCGACGATAAAGCCGAGTATCAGCGTGATCGAAATGCCTATAAAACCAATCGAAAGCGAGACCTGCGAGCCGTGTAGCAAGCGGCTAAAAATATCGCGCCCAGTAGCGTCAGAACCGAGTAAATAGATCCGCGCGGCGGGGTCTTCCGTCTCGAGTTGAAAGAGTTTACGTTCCATCGGGATAAACCCGAAGAGTTTGTACGATTTGGATTTAGAGAACCAAACAATAGGCGCGGTTGCACCCTCAGGATGGATGTAGGTAGGTAAACCAACGGCTTCTTTTTGATAGAGCTTAGCATGTAAAGCACCGTCTTTAAATGTATAGCTTGTCGGCGGGTGGTAAGGCTTTCCAAGATTTTGCTGGGTGATTGGGTAAGGTGAAATTACTGGCGCAAAAAGTGCCCCTAAATAGAGTGAAGTAAGAACGGCCAGCGCAGTTACCCCCATCGGGCGGCGTAAAATATCACCCATTAAACGGCGGAACAGAGCGACCACGATGTAGCCGACGAGCAGCACACAGGCCAANGCTAGAAAGCCCACCAAGAGCAGTCCAATATATTTCAATATCAGCCCAATCATACCGAGTAAACTGGGGGCAAAAACTTCGAATAAAATCTGAAGTGCGNCNATGCCGATCAACACGAGCCAAACGAGATTTATTTTTTGCCCNGTAACGCCGTTTCTCGCTCCATCCTCTAGGCGGATGCGCGGATCCAGCCAGCCAAGTAGCAGGTCAGAGAANAGATTACCNAAAACCAACATGACTACACCAATAAGGACGCCAGCCATCACCACATACTGGTCCTCACGGATGAGTGCTTCGTAGATCAACTGCCCTAGCCCGGGATAGTTCATCACATTTTCAACGAGCAGTGCTCCTGAGAGTAGACTGGCAAAGGAATAACCGAATGCTGTAATCAGCGGGTTGATCGCGTTTCGCAAGACATGTTTAAACATAATCACACGCTCAGCTAAGCCCTTGGCCCGAGCAGTTGTGGCAAACTCGGCCTGCATGTAATCAATGAAATTTGCTCGCATGATGCGCATCATACCTGCGACACTGCCGATTCCGAGAACGACAGTCGGCAGTATCAGGTGATAGCCGTAGTCTAGTATGCGTGCCCCAATGCCAAGAAACTCACTCTCGACAGACGTACGTCCGCCCTCTGGGAATATCCCTGTGATGGCGGCAAAATAGACCGCTAGAATAGCTAAGAAAAACTCGGGGATCGAGAGCGCAGCGTAGGCTAACAGTGCAGAGATACGGTCAAAGATTGAATCTTTGTAAATAGCCGCGAGTACGCCAAGTGGGATGGCGATGCACCATGCAAATAAAATCGAAGTCAACGAAAGAATTAAAGTGGCTGGTACTCGCTGTTTGAGTAGTGTGAATACTTCGACTTTATAAGTCCAAGACTCACCAAAATAAGGCCAGCCAAAGGAGAGCCCTTTTTCATGCTGACCGACCCACGGCCCGTATTTGACCGGCGAAATATTAGCCATCCAGTGCCCGTAACGGACAAACCAAGCAGTCGCCTGTCCCTCGGCATTGACCAGGCCAAGTTGACGCTCTTGTTGCTCAATGATCGCAGGATCGATATCTTTAGCGGCTCGCGCTTGCGTCAAAAAATCGCCTGGTGAGAGATACATNAGCAAAGAGACCAATAAACTCACCCCGAGTAAAAGCGGCACCAATGAAAGCAGACGGCGTATAATGAAGGCAAACATGGTTCAGATTTAGGGCTCAGGTGTCCAGATTTCTTCGATATTCCACAATGTGGTGCCGGCGGATGGCACAAATACATTACGCCATTTATTTTTAACACCAACGTATCCATAGGGAGTAAAGCCGTAGAGCAAAGGTAGCTCTTCAGCGAGGATGGCTTGCACCTCGTGCATGTAGGCCACGCGGGTGGCTTCGTCTAGAGTCCGTTCTTGTAGACCGATCAGCTCATCGATGCGCGCTTCCCAATCGGTCGCGGGTTCGGACTGTTCAGGATACCATTGGTGGAATTGCCCACTGCTAAGGAAGAGCGCTTTACTTCCTGAAGGATCATAGGACGCATCGGGAGAGCCCCAGCCTAACATTGTCATATCGTAATTGAAAGTATCGTCGGTGCGGCGAAGTAAAGTGGCAAAATCGCAGCGCTCCATCTTTACACTCAAGCCAAGCGCTTTCATATTTTCTACAAAAGTCACCCCAATAGTGTCGAAGGACGCACTTTCTACGAGTAGTAAGGTGAACTCTACCAGAATGCCTTCATGGTCGAAAAGTTTGCCCTGCGCGTCCCAGTAAAAGCCAGACTCAATCAGCAAATCGCGGGCTTTTTCGGGGTCGTAATCGTAACGGGGTAGATCGGGGTTATGCCATTTACCCTGAGCGGGTGCGATGATCGAGGTAAGCGGATCGCCCTTCCCAAAGAGCAATGCATTAATTATACCCTGACGATCTGTCGCATAGTGGACTGCTTGCCGGAAACGTTTGTCCGTAAACCACCTTAACTTATGCGCAGGCAGGTAGGGCTTGCCCGCTTCGTCGCTACCACGGTGCTGATTGAACCAAAAAAAGTTCACACTTGAGGAGGGTCCCCGATCATGGAGGGTAAAATCGTAGGTTTCGGCGGCTTCTTTGACCCAAATATTATCGGAGGCACCAATCCCGGAAGCGTCACTCTTACCCGTCGCAAAGTGAGCAACAGCAGTGTTCGACTCCGAGACGAACTTGAGGATAAAATAATCAAGATAAGGCAAGCGCTGACCACTTTGATCAATTTTCCAATAGTGCGGATTCGGGGTCAATACGAGGCGCTCACCGGGCTTATAAGAAAAGATTGTGAATGGCCCTGTTCCAACGATCTCTTCGGGTGACTCAATCGCGACTTGAGTCGACCACTGTTTGGTAAAACTGCCGTCCTCGAATGATTCGTGGAGCTTATGCTTGGGCAAAATCGGCTGGCGGATGTCGTAGATAAAGGGCCCGTAAACACTCGGCAAGTCGAAACGCACCGTATAGTCGTCGACTTTCGTATAACGTAGCTTTTCTCCATTGATCAAATACTGCTTATAGTAACGCGATGCGTACTTTGGTCGCAGCTCACCCGACTCGGGGTCTTCTATCTCGGTTAGTATGCAATCGAAGGTAAAGATCACATCGTCGGCTGTAAAGGGGCTGCCGTCACTCCATCGCACACCACGGCGTAGGTGAAAGGTGTAGGACTTGTGATCCTCACTAATTTCCCAAGATCGCGCCAGTGCAGGCTCATAGCTCTGAGATGACGGGTCAAAAGTGACCAGAGGCGTGAGTAAGCGAGTGAGCAAAACACTCGTAGAGACGTTGTTCGGTACTTGGGGATTGAAAGTCGTGGGCTGCGTCGTCTCATTGAGTACGAATATGCCTCCATAGCGTCCCGATGGAGCATCCGTAACAAAGACATCCTCAGGTAAAGGATGAATTGCCCGCTCGATCTGAGGGGGCTCTACACAAGCGGTCAGTCCGAGCAAAGCGAACAATACCAGTAAAAGCGGAGCAGTCTTATTTTTAAAGAGTGACACGATGTAATCGCCCAACGAAACTAGCCATGAGGCTTAGTTCAACGCTTTTCCGGCATTTTTCAGCGCTCTTTAAGGAATTTGAAACTTTTCAACTGCGCTCAACTATATACTATAAGACTTATTGTTATGAATATCGTATCCCCCACCCCCGATACTTTCGCAGTAAAAGATGCTTGGAAACCTTTACCTATGGGTTTTTGGGAGATGGAAACTGCCCAGCATTTCCTTCGGCGTGTCGGGTTTTCCGCGACTCCAGAAGCGGTGACTTCCGTCCTGCGTAATTCACCAGGTGCCTATATCGAAACGGCCTTCAAACCAGGTGCAATTTTGCCCCGATCCAAGGACTTAAAGAAATTCACGGACGAAGCACATACTCGCTATCAAAAAATGTATAAAGTCAAAGATGCAGAAGAAAAGCGTGAACTACGCAGGAATCTGCAAAGGGAGGAAAACGAACTTTTTCGCAGTTTCGCGATGGATTGGTTTCACTATGTGCGCGAGCCGGAAAATAGCGCCCGCGAAAAGCTTGTTATGTTTTTACATGATATCTTGGTCGTTGAGCAGCAAAAGATTAAAGATCCTCAACAGCTCTACGCCATGCAAC
>PBCW01000027.1 GCA_002718015.1 Rhodospirillaceae bacterium | reverse complement strand
TTTTGAAGACTGATAATGGAGCCGCTTGTAAGCGAACAATCAACGAACAAACGCGGCGGGGACCTTGTCATATAACTCACTTTTTTTGTCAAACCTGTAACTAATTAGCCATGATCTTAATTTGGAAACTATGAAACGTACAAAACCTTATCAGCGTTTAAATACAAAAACAGTCTCATAATCATTTTGAACTCAGCACACGTTGCCGCGACTTCAAATTTTTTTGACGGACTTTGTTGCCTTCCGGCAGTAACCATCGCAGATTAAAAAATTATGAAACAGAATAGTGACATTGTGAAAGATGACTGGATCGATCAAAAACTTCCAAGCTACGTCCAACCTTATTTACGGTTAGCTCGCATTGATCGCCCTATTGGCATCTGGCTGCTAGTAATACCCTGCTGGTGGGGAATGGGGTTGGCCTATAATTCAATAAACATCTTCCCTTTTTGGGACGCTACTATTCTAGCACTAATTTTTCTTATAGGCGCAACCCTGATGCGCTCAGCGGGCTGCACCTGGAATGATATTTTGGACCGACATATTGATGCCAAAGTGGCTCGCACTGCTTCGCGACCTCTCGCAAGTGGTGCCATCAGCGTGGCCCGAGCCACCATTTTCATGTTTTTTCTGCTATTAATTTCTGCATCAATCCTGATTGCTCTTAATGATTTTACACGGATTCTCGCAATCTCATCGCTGACCCTTGTTGCCATCTATCCTGCGATGAAGCGTATAACCTTTTGGCCACAAGCTTTCCTAGGGATAACTTTCAACTGGGGGGTATTGGTTGGGTTTTCAGCAATAACTGGCACACTTATGCCCGCAACCTTCACCCTATATGCCGCTGCATTTTTCTGGACGTTAGGCTACGATACGATATATGCACATCAAGATAAGGAAGACGACGCCCTAATCGGAGTAATGTCCACTGCACTAAAATTCGGATCAACGAGTAAGGCTTGGATCAGTGGATTTTATATTTCAGCAATGGCCTGCTTCATTTTAACCGGGCTCCTCGCCGATCTCAGCTCGCTATATTTTATGATGCTTGCAGTTCCCGCAGTTTTGTTAACGATCCAATTATACAGTGTTAATCTCGACGACCCCAAGAGTTGCCTTTTGCACTTTCGGGCAAATACACGGATAGGCTGTTGGATATTGGTTGCTCTAGTTATCGGGCAACT
The DNA here is from genome assembly GCA_002718015.1 of Rhodospirillaceae bacterium. Classification (GTDB taxonomy): domain Bacteria; phylum Pseudomonadota; class Alphaproteobacteria; order UBA8366; family UBA8366; genus UBA8366. Next base: position 29,644 of record PBCW01000027.1, on the reverse strand, counting down.
GCTCTAAAAGGCCGTTAGTGATGACATCCCAAAAAGCCTTTGTCCGAGAAAATACTGCAACCGTAACTCCGGCATTAGTTCCTGAAATTCAACTTAATCTCGCAAATGAAACATGTCCCATTTGGTTGCAAGCGCCCGAATATTTTTCAAAATTGGGAATATCCGAGCCATTCTGGGCTTTCGCTTGGGCAGGAGGACAAGCGTTAGCAAGATATATTTTTGATAATCCGGAAATCGTTTCCGAACAGACCGTTCTTGATTTTGGTTCAGGCAGCGGTATCGTTGCTATTGCGGCGGCCAAATCTGGTGCTGCGCATGTTATTGCGAGTGATATCGATGAATATGCAGAAGCAGCAATAGAAATCAATGCAAAGATTAATAAAGTGGATATAGAAATAACACGGGAGAATTTAATCGGGATTGACAAGAACTGGACGACAGTGTTCGCAGCAGATGTACACTACGAAAACAATATGTCTCTCATGATAACTACTTGGCTTAAGTCACTTGTAGGTAGCGGGTCAAAAGTTTTTATTGGCGATCCTCAGCGTATCTTCTTACCAAAGAATGGCTTAGAGAGAGTTATAAAATATAGCAAGAAAACCGAATCCCGACTGGAAGATACTGATTTACAAAATGCGCAAGTTTGGCGAGTTTTATGACTAAAGGTATCAGTTTTTCAGAGAAAACTAGGACTCTCGAGACCCGCAAAGATCTTTTTCAATTATATTTACGGGGTAATCGAAAGGCTGAGCCTTTGCTGCTAAAATGGAGATAATAGTATTACGATAGTGGTCATCATTCACCAAACGTAAAATGAAGTTGTCGGGATTCTCGGAGGCCCCAAGACGCTCTCTTAGCATTTCTAGGATTTCAGCGGAGTTGGCGCTTGTGTAGGGCCTGTTGAAAGCTGCTATATTTTGTACCCCAATAGCCTGATTATTCATGTTCAAACTACCATGCTTGCCAACGTATAGATAAGCCGATTCAATTGGTTCGCTGTGTTCGAGTATAAGCTGCACATGCTCTATTTCGCCGAAATGATAATTACCTTCGGTGTGATGCATGATATCTAGTTGCTCATCACTCAACCACGTTATCGCTATCTTGGCTTGCACGCCGGGTGCACGCTGAAGCATTGCTGGCACAGCACCGTATGCGCTGATATGGGCCGCATACACAACGTCGAAATCAGCAATTCTTCCATATTGCACTGCTATTGGCCCTACATTGAATTCTTTAAATTTGCGCGACAGTTGTTGGGGAGAGCGATTTGACCCGACCGCCAAGACCGGCCAGCAATGTTGAACCAAATTTGGGTCAAATGGTCTAACATTGTCCACTTCGGCTTTCGAGTCCCATGTGTAAGAGCTCTTTGGGGCCCAATAAGGGTAAGCTCGTGCTCGTTCCAAAATGTTGCTCAATTCGGTCACATCATTTGCCATGAAGTAGTCTCCAGTAAGTGGCATAATATTGCTAAAAAACAAATTTCGCTTCTAGGTAATTTTTGCACTAGTTTATTAGCATGGCTCATAACTCCCTTAGAGATTTTATAATTGACTTGGAACAACGCGGGCTCCTAAAGCGAGTTAAAACGCCGGTTTCAACCAAATTAGAGATGACCGAAATACAAACTCGTTTATTAGCAGAAAAAGGTCCAGCAGTACTCTTCGAAAATCCTCTCGGGGATAATGGCAAAAAATTTGATGTGCCAGTGTTGGTAAATCTTTTTGGCACGGTAGAACGAGTGGCGCTTGGGATGGGGAGATCGCCCGAAGAGTTGCGAGAAGTGGGGAAGATGCTGGCCTTTCTTCGACAGCCAGAACCACCAGCGGGGATAGGCGACGCTTTGCAAAAACTTCCACTCCTCAAATCAATAATAGCTATGAGGCCAAAAAAAGTTGCGACGGCGCCGTGTCAAGAAGTACTGTTTGAGAGAGAAGAAGTTGATCTAACACGATATCCTATTCAGACTTGTTGGCCCGATGAACCAGCGCCTCTGATAACCTTTCCATTGGTCGTTACTCAAGGCCCTGATCCAACTGGAAATAAGTCAGACAGCTACAATCTCGGCATTTATCGCATGCAGGTAAAAAGCCGTAAAACTACTCTCATGAGATGGCTTGCTCATCGCGGCGGTGCGCAACAGGCCGCGCGTTGGACTGAGCAAAAAAGCGATCCAATACCAGTTGCAGCGGTGATCGGAGCCGATCCAGCAACATTACTAGCGGCAGTTACACCGGTGCCTGATACTCTATCGGAATACCAATTTGCAGGCCTCCTAAAAGGGAAGAGCATCAGCTTAGTAGACTGCAAAACAGTCCCACTTAAAGTTCCCGCCGAAGCAGAGATTGTACTGGAAGGCCATGTGGATCTCAGCAATGTAATGCCGGAAGGGCCGTATGGAGATCATACAGGTTATTACAATGCACAAGAGCCATTCCCAGTTTTCACCATATCGGCAATAACACAGCGGGCTAATCCAATTTATCACTCCACTTTTACAGGGCGNCCGCCAGATGAACCAAGCATACTCGGCGAAGCTTTGAATGAAGTTTTTATACCCTTATTTCAGCAACAATTTCCTGAGATCGTTGATTTTTGGCTGCCTCCAGAGGCCTGCTCTTATCGTCTAGCTGTTGTAGCAATTAAGAAGGCNTACCCCGGCCATGCGAAGCGTGTAATGATGGCAGTCTGGTCTTATCTACGCCAGTTCACATACACAAAGTGGGTTGTGGTGGTCGATGACACGATAGACACCAGAAATTGGGATGATGTTATATGGGCTATCTCGACACGAATGGACCCAGCTCGTGACATAACGGTTCTAGAGGATACACCGATAGATTATCTAGATTTTGCGAGTCCCGTTCCGGGCTTAGGCTCAAAGATTGGCTTGGATGCGACGGACAAGTGGCCACCAGAGACTAAACGTGACTGGGGCAGAACTATTCGGATGAGTGACACNGTCNTNGAAAAAATTGATCAGATGTGGGATGANTTTGGTTTGCCNGGCAAGGGACGGGCTATATGGAAATGAACATGGATTCAACTGAGTTGCTCATTCCTGCTCTTCTCGGAGTTTTTGCTTTCTGGTTTGTATTTCACATTCGACGTCGCATGCNTTCAGCTNATAAGANTTTTGCCTCTACTCATAGAAAAATTACACGCCGACTGGCCGGCGGAGATGAAACGTTAGAAACACAAGAGAAGGAGNCCAAAGCAATAACNANTGACGACTGGATCAGAGGTCGGCGTCAGGTAATCTTGTGTAGCGGTATTTTAATCTTAGTTNCAACATTTAGTGTTGTNTCATGCATTCGTNCTGNTTAATGGGAGAATATTTGTGTGCGAAGAAACTTTCAACANGTTGCAAGGTTTACTAAAAAAAGCCACTGAATTCGGCGCCGATGCTGCCGAAGTGGTTTATGTGCACCAAGAATCTTTAAGTCATTCTCAACGATTTGGAAAAACTGAAAACATAGAACGTGCAGAAAATGCAGATATAGGACTTCGTGTTTTTAAGGGCAAAAAACAGTCCGTTGTCTCCTCTTCAGATCAAACACCCAGCGCACTTAATAATTTAGCCGAGCGAGCAGTAGCCATGGCCAAAGCTGTGCCTCAGGATGAATTCTGCGGTCTTGCTGACCCCGACCAGTTACAAAAAAAAGAGCCTCCAGAGCTTGAAATGTTTGATGAGTCAAAACCTGACACAGACACGCTTATTGAGTGGGCTCGATCTGCTGAAGGTGCTGCATTAGAAGTGAACGGAATTACTAATTCTGAGGGTGCCGAAGCTGGATGGATGCAGAGTGAAGTTTTGTTAGCAGCAACCAATGGATTCGTAGGCAACTACCGAAGCTCGTCCTTTANCATCAGCGCTTGCGTGCTCGGAGGGGAGGGTACTGCGATGGAGCGGGATTATGATTATACATCTGCTGTATTTAAGTCGGATTTAGATGACCCTGAGGCAGTAGGTCGTCGAGCTGGTGAAAGAACCGTGCGGCGGCTTAACCCCAGTAAACCNGAAAGTGCTAAAGTACCGGTGGTATATGAACCCAGANTCGCAAATTCCATTGTTAGGCATCTGGCAGGCGCTATNAATGGAAGTGCAATTGCTAGGGGGACAAGTTTTTTAAAAGATGAACTNGGAGAAAAAATCCTCCCTGACAATATTTCCATTATTGACGANCCACACCGCAAACGNGGTCTCGCATCCAAGCCCTTTGATGCTGAGGGCTTAGAAAATCACCTNNTTGAACTTGTAAAAGACGGGGTTCTAACTCAATGGGTCCTTGATCTNAGATCGGCTCGGCAACTTGGCNTCCACAGCAATGGNCGTGCATCCCGCGGTACGTCCTCCCCTCCCAGCCCAGCAACAACGAATCTACACATGACACCAGGAACCAAAACACCAGATGACTTAATTAAAGAAATAAAGCAGGGCTTCTACATTACCGACATGATGGGTTTTGGCATCAATGGGGTTACAGGCGATTATAGTCGCGGCGCTTCAGGCTTCTGGATTGAAAATGGCCAAATCACATATCCAGTGAGCGAAATGACAGTGGCGAGTAATTTAAAAGATATGTTTCTAAATTTAACACCCGCTAACGATCTCGAGTTTCGTTATGGCACGAATTGTCCCACGCTCCGTGTAGATGGAATGACAGTCGCTGGCAGTTAATTAAATCGACGTAAAAAAATAGTCGCGGCAGCTTCCAATATTGAGTCCCGGTCTATCATGTGTTCTCGGTACAGTTGACTGATGGTTCCCGATTGGCCGTATTTTTCCACACCCAATGCAGTGCATCGATATGACCCCACGGAACCAAGCCATGATAGTGTTGCCGGATGACCATCCAGAACGGTCAAAATATCAGCATCACAAGCACAGGGGCTTAAAATCCTCTCGATGTACGAAGTTTCGTTTGGACTTCGTTTCGCTTTAATCCAGTTTTGATGAAGAAGATCAGGCGAGGTTACTGCGAGCAGTCCCGCGCCTGGAGCATCTTCAATAACCGCTGAATAAGCAGAAATCGCGTCTGGAGCAAGTGCCCCACAAAATGCAATTATAAAGTCAGCACCTGGAGATGGTGCCTCGACCCAATAGGCCCCGGCCGTTACACCCTCTATCAGTTCCTGCGTTACCTTCCTGTCCGGTTGTTTCACTGGACGGGTTGAAAGCCGCAAATATACTGAGCCCCCATCTTCACTTACTGGTGCCTGCATATGCCTAAAACCCCAAGCCATTATGATGCCCAATTCATCCACAAAAGCTGGTTCAAAATAGGAAAGGCGATCAAGGCCCATACCAATCAACGGAGTGTTGATAGATTGATGTGCTCCACCCTCAGGCGCCAAAGTGACTCCTGACGGAGTAGAAACCACCATGAAACGAGCGTCCTGATAACAGGCGTAAAGCAACGAATCGAGACCACGATTTATAAAAGGGTCATAAAGAGTTCCCACAGGCAATAACCTTGCGCCAAAAAGCGGTTCTGAAAGCCCCATTGCCGCAAGCATCAAAAATAAATTATTTTCTGCGATCCCAAGTTCGATATGTTGGCCCGAGCGAGATTTTGACCATTTCTGGAGTGATGCTACATCTTGTTCCTTAAATATATCTTTCTTACCTTGCCGGTCAAAAAGTCCGCGCTGATTTACCCACCCACCGAGATTCGTTGAAACTGTCACGTCAGGTGACGTTGTGACGATGGCATCAGCCAGTTCGCTTTCAGTGCGACCAAGCTGGTTCATTAGTTGGCCGAACCCCTGTTGAGTTGAACTTTGTGTGTTCGTGCGAATGTCGAAGTATTTTGGCACCTCCACCCGCGCTGCAACATGCCGACGATTCGAATCATCATTAAAAGAAGCGGAAGCGAGTAATTGCTCAAGTCTTTCACCCCTTAGTTTTAAGCCAGCATCAAATGACCATTCTTCACCATCTTTTATACCCATTTCGTTTCTAAAAACTGCCATTTGCTCTGCGTTCATAAGGCCAGCATGATTATCTTTGTGCCCAGCAAAAGGCAGACGATGCCCTTTGATCGTGTAGGCTACAAAGCAAGTTGGATGCTCTGGCGATGCCTCATTAAAGGCCTCAAGCACGGACTCCATATCGTGGCCCGCTAAATTGGTCATCAAACCATGGAGAGTATCATCATCGTGACTATCAAGTAACTCTTCCAAACCCGACGTGCCACGAAGTCCTTTTTTAAGATGTTTGCGCCATGAAGCACCTGCCTTGTAGGTAAGCGCGGAATAAAGGTCATTCGGACAATCATCGATCCACTGCAGTAATGCTTCGCCGGCGGGACCTTTTCGAGCCTCCTCCAGTTTTTTCCCATATTTTAATGTTACTACGTCCCAATCCACCGTTCCGAAAAAACTCTGAATTTTCTGAAACAATAGATCATTGACAACCCCATCCAGGCTCTGGCGATTGTAATCTATTATCCACCAGAGATTCTGAACCTTGTGCTTCCAGCCCTCTAGTAAAGCTTCGAATACATTGCCTTCATCGAGCTCCGCATCACCCATAAGAGCAACAAATTTTCCTGGCTCAATGCCATCGCCCATGAGCTTTTGATGCTTAACATAATCCTGGACTAAGGCAGCGCAGAGCGTGAAACCAACTCCGAGCCCCACTGATCCCGTTGAAATATCAACATCATCGGTGTCTTTGGTGCGGGAAGGATAAGCCTGAGCCCCACCAAACGCGCGGAAACCATGCAGGTTAGAAACACTTTGTTTCCCAAAAAGGTACATCAATGCATGAAAGACCGGGCTCGCATGCGGCTTTACAGCGATCCTATCGGCTGGCCTTAACGTTTCCATGAATAGTGCGGTAAGAAGAGTTACCGCTGAAGCACAGGAAGATTGATGCCCTCCTACTTTTAAGCCATCGCATCCTGGTCGAATATAATTTGCATTGTGTATCATCCATGACGATAGCCAAAGCACCTTTTTTTCAATTTCACCAAGAGCTGATAACCGCTCCTGCAAGGGGGTTTCGAGCATACCTTTTTCTAGGGATCGGTGTTTGTCTGCCATGAGACTTTTCCAACGTGACATATAAAAACTTTGATAATACTCCCAACTTTGGAGGAATTACATTGCTTTTATTCTAAAAATATAGTCATTTTGGGCAATATTTTTCTTTTTTATCGGCGGAAAAAACAATTTTGTTCCATTTTGATATTATTGATGTCCGAATTCTCAATGTTTTGCAGGAAGATGCCCAAATATCCAATGCTGAACTGGCTCAACACATTGGGATTTCTCCCTCCCCTTGTTGGCGCAGGGTAAAGAGGCTCGAAAAAGAAGGGGTCATCAAGCGCCGGGTTACATTGCTTGATCCAGCAATTGTTGGCCTTCCTGTGAGTGTATTTGTACGGGTAAGCCTTGAACGCCAAATTGAATCCGCACTCGAAACTTTCGAAAATGCTGTGCTGTCAAGGTCTGAGGTTATGGAATGTTATCTTATGACAGGCGATTCTGATTATCTACTTCGAGTAGTTGTAGCTGATCTTGTTGCCTACGAAAGATTTNTGATAGATCATTTAACTAGAATTAATGGCGTCGCATCNATAAATTCTAGTTTTGCCCTCAAACAAGTAAAATATAGGACAGCGCTNCCGCTAGAAACGCTAGANTAGTTGCTGAGTNAAAAGTAAACCTTGTTTTTTTCTCTGCCTTGCCTAATGTCTANNNATNAAAANNACGGNTGAAAGGAATGTACGTGGCCAAGGAGGAACCAATTGAATTTTCAGGCACCGTCACTGAAGTNTTGCCTAATGCTATGTTTCGAGTAACGCTAGAAAATGATCATGAAGTGCTCGCACATACTTCAGGGAAAATGCGCAAAAATCGCATACGAGTTCTCGCCGGTGACAGCGTGACCGTTGAAATGACCCCTTATGACCTTACCAAAGGGCGAATTACATACCGGTTCAAATAATTATCGTCGCTCTAAAACGCCAAGCTTAATCAACCAAGCGACAGTACGCATGACTTCCGACTTTTTTGAATTATTGAGCTTTTTAGACAATTCTGCCAATGTAATGCCCGGGTTTTTCTTAATAGCGTACAGCACAGTGGGCAAACTCTGAGGTGGCACTAAAAGGTTAGGAACAAAATAGTTCATTCTATGTTTCAAAAGTCGAGTTAGACCATCCGGCGACCCATGTGAGACCTCCAATTGGTCTTCCCACGAAAGTGTTGCAGACGAAAAACCCTTAAACATTTGGAAAGGATCCGGCTTTAAAGGGAAGGCAGGACTTCCAACCTCAAGCTCTGCACTTTCTGGGTCAATCTTGCGTCGCTCAGCGAGCTCTATGAACAATGCATCATACTGAGGAATCACTTGCTTCCAATCATATATAGCCTCAGCTCGCGAAACACCTGCCTTACCCATGCTCTGCCGCAAATCTTTATTTGCAACCAATGTTATCAGTGCGGAACTTAATGCACGCACATCAACAGCTGTTGATTGAGAAACACCTGCTAAATACTCTCCATAATTATCCTCCTCTGAGAGATACCGGTGAGCTTGATCTACTCCAATGCTAGGTGCCGGCAAGAGTGTTGGGATCAAGAAACCCTCGACGCCATGCGAAATTGCCTCTCGATAACCATCCCAATCACTTATTATCACAGGCAAACCCGATGCCATTGCCTCGATCGGTGTAAGCCCAAAACTTTCCTGGATATTGTCTGAAGGAGATACAAAAATATCTGCCGCAGCCCACACGCCTTCTGCAAACTCAGACTCTGTATTAAGCACAAATGACACCATCGCCTTTTCACAGATGCTTGAGGCTGCATCGCGAAATTCCTTTTCAAACTTATCACTCTGAAAGTATCCATAGAAAACCAGGTGTATTCGCTTACCAGTTTCTTTCGCAGCCTGCTCTACAGCTAAGAAAAGTGGTAACGGGTGTGCCTTCGCGAAATAACTCAGCCTACCTAAAAATAGAACTACCACCTCGTCTTCGCTAACACCTAGAATTTCCCTCTGCTTGACCCTGAGAACCGGATCACGGTTTTTAGAAAATTTTTGGCAGTCAATACCAAGTGGAATTACGGGTGTCTGAATCGGGCAACAGATTTTGGCCTCAAATCGCTGCCCGAGATATGCCCGCCATCCATTCCAAAGAGAATGAATAGAATCCCGGATAGCCATTGAGGGGCAAATAATAGCATCCCAACTCTGCAGAGGATTAATGATGCAATCACCTACCGCTTTCATTACGTTGGCGGTGGACATTGTATGACTCACNCCACATAAACTATAAGCTCGCTGGCTACCTNGNCGCCGATNCCAAGCCATCTGTGCAATCGCCGGCTCTGGCCGNAATAAACAGCTAACCTCTGAAAATTCTTCGANANGCNTCTCCGGNAGATAAATACAAGAATCNGCTGACCGGCCGGCCCGAATTGCTTTCTCTACAAAAAATNGAAACAACTCTTCTTCTGGAGCCACACACCACATTTTATCTTGGGCGGCATATCTCAAAAAAGCGTCAATNATGCCGTCAACTGCCACCTGAATGCCGGTCACTTGACTATCGTGACGAAGCGCATTTTTGAAATGAAGGGCTGTAGTCATTTGAAACTATAACAATTTCATATTTTTTAAGGCTTTCTTACTACGAGATCATTCATTGAAGATGCCTTCTTTTTATGTGTGCCTGCCTGCTGGCGCTCCCATATAAAAGGACATTTTAGCTGACCCCAAAAACTCTGCGGCATATAATCTGCGATTCCGATATTTGGAGATGGACGGCGGGGTGGGTTATAGAAAGTTCCAAAAAGTTGATCCCAGAGCATAAAATTTTCTCCATAATTAGTATTTCCTTCCACTTTCGATCTCGAATGATGCCACCGGTGAAGTTCAGGAGTGTTGAAGATGTAACTCAACGGCCCAAATCGTACATCGATGTTACAATGGGTAAGAAAGCCAATGAAAGGAGTTAACATCGCTGTCCACAACATCACAAAATTCGGTGCTCCGACCATTAATAACGTAGCCTGACCAAGTGAAATACTAACCATGGCATCCAAGACATGAAATCGTCCAGTATTCACAAACCAGAGCCGCACAACACTGTGGTGAACTGCGTGGAATCGCCATAGAAATGGCCATTGATGGGCAAATCGGTGAGCCCAATAAAGTCCAAATTCAGCCACTAAAAGCCCGAAAACAATTTGAATTGCCGGATGCCAGGTATTTGGCCACAGAACCCCGCCATCATTACCGGCAACCTCTAAAATACCAATTATCATCAAACCGGTCCAGATTTGGGCCGGTATTTTACTCAGAACCGTATGACCAAGGTCTGCAACGACTTGACCATCACTCTTCAGCCAGCACTCCTCATGGGGCATTATTCGCTCTAGCACGCAAATAATTATCGCGAGAAAAAAATANGTGATGTTAAAATAAATTATCGGCTGTTCTTTTGCGATTCCCAGATGGATCATCCACACACAAGTGCTCATCAGCATTGGCCATGTTATATACCGAATGAGTTTACGAAACCGTCGCTTATTCGAATGGGTTACATCATTTACAATTGCCATTTTGAATGACTCTTTAGAAATCTATGTTTCACGATCGAGTTTGCATATATGCACACCGGCCTGGCATAGGGTTATTATCATTTCTTTCGCGCACCTGGGACCAAACGTTCAACCCCNTACACCTTTTTACCTAAAGCCTACCATCAAGAGTGATGTTCTCGATATTGACATGAACGAAACTAGCTCCTTACTTTTTAGNAAATCAACTCTCGTGATATCACNATAATGCTNAAGTGCTCTTTTAAATTTTAACATAAANTTATTGTAGTTATGACACTGGCCCCAGCTAGGGTTCAATCGTATGTGTGGGCTTTATTTTTCGGAGCTCAATCACATAATTTACAGGAGATAAAATATCTGATGAGAAGAACAGACACTTCAACTGAACATCATACGGTGTCCAAAAATTACCGAGCTTTATTGCAAAGGTAATCAATTTTTGAATGTTAGTTCGATGAATCATTGAATTAAAAAAAATACATTGTTTCATTGCATTNATAGGCGGGAGTGTAATGTGTCGCAGCNCTCTCGCAAGTTAGGGAATATTTTTATTACGAGAATGTTACGCAGCAATCTTTAGCATGTGCTGAACAACGTCTTCTCCAACATTACCGCCTGTCAAAACAGCGACAGTCGCAACTTGGGTATCTATCTTCCCAGATAGGAATGCTGCTGCCGCGACCACNCCAGCCGGCTCCCCTACCTGCTTCGCACGAAAAAGAATGGTNCGNAAAGCACTAGCTATTTCTCGCTCACTCACCANGACAATATCGTCTAAATATGCTTGGAGATGCCTGAAAGGAAACTCGCCAGGCTTTCTTGCCGACAATCCATCAGCAATCGTATCCCAATTNTCAATTTCAACTNGCTTACCCNCCTTTGCAGATAAAAAAGCGGCATTTGCCTGTTCTGGCTGGACCCCCACTACTCGCACATCTGGACGTTGTAATTTGATNGCTGTCGCAACACCTCCNGCTANCCCACCGCTAGAGACCGGCACTAATACCTGTTTCACATCTGGATATTGCTGNAGGATCTCCATGCCTATCGATGCGTGGCCAGCCATCAACGGTGGATATTCCCATGTGTCGATAGTTTTCATTTGGCGCTCCAGAGCNANACGCTCTACTGTTGGTTGGCGATTCATAGCATCGCTACCGCAAAAAATTACCTCCCCACCATGCCCTTCAGTTTGTGCAACTTTATATGGACTNGTAGATTCTAACATCACCACCGCAACAGGAGTCTTCATTAAANGACCAGCATAAGAAAAGGCTTGAGCAAAATTNCCAGATGATGCCACGACTATGCCACGAGCCCTATCGGCCTCACTCAACGTGTGCATTGCAGTGAAGGCGGCACGAACTTTATANGCTCCAGTTACCTGCATATTTTCGCATTTAAGGAAGAGAGTTTCATTACCGATTTCCTTCGCATCAAGGGAGACAGGAATAATAGGTGTTGTTCGAATAATCTCTGGCAACCNAGATTGTGCTNTTTTAATGTCAGACAGGNTTAAAAGGTCTTTCATGGTTCTAGTACCCAAAGCAGTTTCGGGGAGTGTATAGATCTGTTAACAATAACATNAAATAANNTCGATTANNGGGAAAAAGAAATTGCAGTTCAATNCGTCAAAAAAACCAATGTTGACCGAGAAGCATTTCTCAGTNCAAACCTTTTGANATCGATTANTTAACATTTGGGGAGTGAATTAGCATAATGTCGGACGATGCTGGGTCAAATATCCAATACTCCTGTGCCCTTATAACTGGGGCCACCAGCGGAATTGGGGAGAGCTTTGCAAGACTGTTACCAACATCCACCAACTTGATCTTAACAGGACGTAATAAGCAAAAACTTGCTGAACTATCTGGGCAGCTTTCAAATGAGTGGCGTACCGTTGAAATTATAGCGGCGGACCTGTCCACGGCCAGTGGCCGGTCAAAACTAATATCAAAAATAAAGTCATCGCCCATAGACCTCCTTATTAATAATGCCGGCCTGGGATCATACGGTTCTTTCATTGAGACACCATTGGAACGAGAACGCGAAATGTTAGATGTCAACATCACAGCCGTCTTGGAGCTTAGCCACACATTACTCCCTAAGATGATCTCCCGTGCACGAAAAAATCATAGCCGAGCAGGTATGATTGTTGTGTCTAGCACCGCCTCCGTAATGCCTATCCCTTATCTATCCACATATGCTGCCACTAAAGCTTTTGAGCGCCATTGGGGGGAGGCTATAGCCGAGGAAATGAGGAAGGAACCAATTGACATTTTAGTTCTGTGCCCAGGCACAACCCGCACGCAATTTTTCGAACGAGCCGGTTTTTTTGGATCAATGCCAATGTCAATGGAGGAGCCGAACGCTGTCGTTAAGAAAGCATTGGACTCACTTGGAAAACGAACGGTTTTAATTAGTAATAATATTATACGTCTTGCTCTCGCTCCGACATCCCTGCCACGCCAGCTCTTCGCGCGAGGCATCGCCCAATTTTTCAGGCGGCAACGCTAAAGTTGGCCCTTATTTAAGCTCCAGTCATAGTTAAAATCTGTTATACTTTTATGTTGATTCAGACGTTCTTTGAGACGCGGGTTTGCGTATTTCGAAATGTGAAAAATTATACTTTCATCATCCCCTCCGAAGTCTTCCGCATACCACTGGTATAGTTTTGAAAGTATTAGTTGATCTCCATCATGGGATACTGCGCGTGGATGATTTATGAATTCCCTTGCCGCTGCCTCTAGTATGGCCGAGACATTCCGTCCGGTTAATGCTATCGGCTGCAAATTTGGGCAGCTAATAGAGGCACAATTAATTAAATAATGAATTCGCGGATCTTGCCATATAGGCCTAAGTATTCTGTGCTCTATATCATTTAAACTTATAGGAACTCCCTCCACTTCAAATAATTTTTTGCCCCATGGTCCGTTAACAAAGAAGCCTGGTGAGATGTCGACTTCTTTCATAGTTTCAATAGGATAATTCTCGATTACCAGCCTAACGGTAAGCGCATTATAGAGGTTGAGCCAATAAGCAAGCTGTTCGGATCTTCTGTATCGGCTGACAGTAACCGCTCCCAAATATTCTATATAATACTTAAGATTCTTACGGTCTGCATGGGGCACATTAGCATANTCGATNCGGTTTATTCCATCTCGGCCAACCAAAACATTCCGACTTAGGAAGGCNTTCCANGATTNATGGTCAATGATAAATTGTGACTGTGGATCGTGTTCTAACCACCGCTTCCANAGCTGTTTTTTAGGTGCCGCTTCGCTTATTGAANTAAAAAAAATGACANCCCAACATACTAAAAGAATAATATGNCGAGCCATATCAAANCCCACNACTTAAGNTATTTTCGGGNCTTGCGCTTGCGTTCATGTGGGTCAAGATATCTCTTTCTTATTCGAATAGCACCNGGTGTCACCTCAACCAGTTCATCATCGGCTATATATGCTAGAGACTGTTCTAAACTCATGGTGGTTGCAGTTGTCAGCGTTACCGCATCATCTTTCCCAGAAGCACGAATATTTGTCAGTTGTTTTGTTTTCGTAGGATTGACTTCGAGATCAAGACCTCGCGCATGTTCACCGATTATCATTCCTTGGTATACAGGCATTCCAGCGCCTATGAATAACGCGCCGCGTTCCTCNAGGTTCCAAAGTGCATATGGGACTGATTTGCCAGTTTCTGTCGAAATCATTACACCGGTTCGACGCGTCTCAATCTCTCCCTTGAAAGGTTCATAACCATTGAACAATCGGTTAATAATACCGGTACCTCGAGTATCCGTCAGAAATTCACCGTGATATCCGATTAGCCCCCGTGAGGGGGCTATAAAGGAAAGCCGCTGTTTTCCGGCGCCCGAGGGGCGCATATCCTGCAATGTTCCCTTGCGTTTATTCATTTTTTCAACAACAACGCCCGAGAATTCTTGGTCAAGGTCGATCACCACCTCCTCTACAGGCTCAATGACGCTACCTTCATCGTCCTCTTTAAATAATACCCTTGGACGGCTTATTGAGAGCTCATACCCTTCACGACGCATTGTTTCGATTAGAACAGCTAATTGTAACTCCCCACGCCCTGCAACCTCGAAAGCATTTTGGCTATCAGTTTCCGAAATACGGATGGCAACGTTTCCCTCGGCCTCACGTTTCAATCTGCTCCATATCATTCTAGAGGTAACCTTATCACCGTCTTGACCCGCAAGTGGAGAGTCATTTATTGAAAATGTCATTGCAAGCGTGGGAGGGTCGATAGGTTGCGAAGGAATTGGCACATTATAGTTATTATCACAGATTGTATCCGCAACTGTGGCGCTCTCAAAACCCGCAATAGCAACTATGTCGCCGGCTTCGGCCTCCTCAAGCCCAACCCTCTCGAGCCCCCGAAAGGCGAGTACTTTTGTGACTCGAGCCTCTTCTATAACGTTAGCATCACGTCCCAACGCCTTGAGGGTCGCATTTGGCCTTAAGCTCCCGGCAACGATCCGACCTGTAAGGAGCCTGCCAAGATAAGGGTCAACCTCAAGCGTAGTGGCTAACATACGAAAATCCCCACCATTTTGAATTTCTGGCGGGCTCACATGGTCACGCACCATGTCAAATAATGCTGACATATCCTCCCGCTGTCCTTCGATGTCGTGCGCACACCAACCTTCTTTCGACGATCCAAAAAGCACAGGAAAATCAAGTTGACTTTCATCTGCATCTAAAGCTGCAAAGAGGTCAAATATTTCGTTGTGAACTCTGTCGGCCTCTTGTTCAGGTCGGTCAACTTTGTTGATAAACACAATCGGCCTGAGGCCCAACGAAAGTGCCTTTGAAAGCACAAATTTGGTTTGCGGCATGGGGCCCTCAGCCGCATCCACAAGCACTACCACACCATCAACCATCGACAGTATCCGCTCTACTTCACCACCAAAATCTGCATGCCCGGGTGTATCGACGATGTTAATACGGATCCCATCGCGTTCGACTGAAGTACATTTTGCTAAAATCGTTATGCCGCGCTCTCGCTCTAGATCATTAGAATCCAGGGCTCTCTCCGCAACGTGTTGGTTTTCACGGAAAGCGCCTGCTTGCTGAAGCAAACAGTCAACTAACGTCGTCTTCCCATGGTCGACATGTGCAATAATAGCGATATTACGGAGTTCCATCATGGGGATATACCGATGCAACGCACTTACCGCAAGCGAAGCTTTTGAATAAATCAATTAAGAATGATGTCGGAACTTGCCCTAGTTACCCAGCTGGGCGATAAATAGGNAGAGCAAGGAGACAAAGTNTAATCATGCCAGGCAAAACACTATTTGATAAAATTTGGGACAGCCATGTAGTAGCTGAGGAGGAAGGCGAAACACTGGTATACGTTGACCGCCTATTGGTCCATGAAGGATCGCGGCATTCTTTTTCAATGTTACGAAATATNGAGATGCCCCCGTATAGAGCAGAACAGGTATTCGGCTTTGCCGATCACTACATGCCAACTGAAACAACGGAGGGAGGCATCCCCGGGGTCAGAGATAACAAAATTCGCGGAATGCTTGAACTTATGGAAAAAAACACATCTGAAGTTGGTGTGCGCTATTTCGGATTTCATGACCCCGATCAAGGAATTTTACACGTAGTTCCCCCGGAACAGGGTATTTCGCAACCCGGCATTTTTCTGTGCGGAGCAGACTCACACACATCGACACATGGTGCGTTTGGTAGCATCTCTTTTGGAGTTGGAGCATCAGAGGCAGGGCATATCATGGCTACTCAATGCCTGTGGCAACAGCGGCCTTCCCCCTTAAGAATAAATNTTGATGGAACTCTGCCGTTTGGAGTCCATGCCAAAGACATAATATTAGGAGTCATTGCAAAATTCGGAGTTGGNATCGGTGTAGGTAAGGCAATCGAGTTTGCCGGTTCTTGCATAGAGACCATGAGCATGGAACAACGAATGACAGTTTGCAACATGACAATTGAAGCAGCTGGCCGGATGGGCATGATCGCTCCAGACGAAACAACATATGAATATATAGAGGGTCGACCTTACGCGCCAAAAGGGGAACTATGGAAAGAGGCCATCGAATATTGGGGCTCGCTACCCAGCGACGAGGATGCTGTATTTGCAGATGAAAAGACACTTGAAGTTGAGAAATTGGATCCAATGGTTACTTGGGGGACTAATCCGGAAATGACATTGCCGATCACCGGGACTATTCCCTTTCCCGAAGATGCTGAAAATGAAGACCAGCGTCGCGAAATTCAAGGAGCACTCGATTATATGGACCTCCAACCGGGCATGGGCATGGAAGAAATAGAAATTGAACGAGTTTTCATAGGGTCCTGTACAAATTCACGTATTGAGGACATACGCGCCGCAGCAGAAGTCGCAGCAAAAGGTACTGCGAAGGTTGAAACTTGGGTGGTCCCGGGATCAAAGTCGATTAAGCGCCAAGCAGAAGCAGAAGGCTTGGATCAGGTTTTTACTGAGTCCGGTTTCGATTGGCGCGAACCCGGATGTTCTCTTTGCACCGCATTAAACGGTGACTTATTGAGTGATGGGCAACGCTGTGTCTCAACATCAAACCGCAACTTCAAAGGACGTCAGGGGCCGAACGGCAAAACACATCTCGCAAGTCCCGCTATGGCTGCGGCCGCAGCAATAACCGGCAAGCTCACCGATGTTCGTACCTTGGAGTAACTGACTTAGAATGAAGTCATTCACAAAATTAACCGCGATCGCATGTCCATTTGATGAAATCAACGTAGACACTAATCAACTTTGTCCTACTCGGTTCAATAAGCTCCCTATCGGGGATCCGTATTTAAAAAAGGTAATGTTCCATGACCAACGCTTTACTCACGATGGCAAACCAAGGAATACCGATTTTATATTCAATCGAGAGCCCTATAAAAAAGCAGAAATTATAGTTGCCGATCACAACTGGGGGATTGGGTCAAGTCGTGAGAGCGCAGTTTACGCCATGGCATCATTCGGCATAAAATCTGTCATCGCAGCTAGTTTTGGTGATATCCACTATAATAATATGACTAAGAACGGGTTGTGCCCAGTACAGCTAAGCCAAGAGGCATGCCATGAGCTTCGCTCGCAGCTTCTTAAAAATATTGGCGCCAAAATAACTGTGGACCTCGAGGAATTAAAGGTCATAGCGCCTGATGGAACTGAGTATGAATTCAATATGCACCCACTTAAAAGGCGCTGCCTTTTAAAAGGTTTGGACGACATCTCTCTTACAAAGCAGTATATGGATGCAATTAAAGCTTTTGAAGCAAACCATCATAAGTCAAAGCCTTTCATGACGGTGCAAAAGCCAACTTAGCTTCTGTTTCGGAAGGAGATAGAGCGAGTTTCATCTAATAGGATATATTTCAGTTTGAAAATACAAGGGGTCAATGACACCATCCCATTCTGCATAACCTACTCGCGTATACTAATTTTCATATCAAAAAAGAAGATCATGCATCCTCCGCACCAACATCCTTTGCAAAATGCTCTGCCTCATCTCTTTCCCAACTAAGCCAATCTGCTAACACTTCAGCTGTATGCTGGCCCAAGAGTGGTGGAGGAAAAAATTCCGGCTCTTCCATAGTCGTTATCCAAGGGGGCCCAACAATGCGTATCCGCCCGGATTTTGGGTGGTTAAATTTTCTTATAAGACCCCTGTGAACTACCTGGCTATCCGCATGAGCCCCACCATAATCTAAAACTTTGGAGACAGGCACACGCTCTGCATCCAATAATGTAATCCACTCATCAGCCGTGCGTGTCTGAATTATCTCCCGGACCATCTCATTCACTTCATCCCGCCGTTCTGCCCGCTGAGCAGAAGTGCGTAGGCTTTCGTCCAGTACCCATTCCGGCTTACCAAGCGCACGACAAATTCCTGACCAAAATCCATCATGATGGCAGATTATGCTGACATACTGGCCATCATCAGCCCTGTATATATCGGCAGGCGCACGAAGGGGGTTTGCATTACCCACTCTAGGGGGTTGCTCATTTGCGTTTAGCGTTTGCCCCATACGCGGGCCAAGCGCTGCTATCATAGCATCCTGCATGCTTATATCGATATGCTGCCCCTCGCCGTCTCTTTCTGCTACGCGGATTGCATTTACTATAGCATACGCAGCGTTCATTCCAGCAATAGCATCCGCCACTGGCGCACCAATTTGCATTGGCTCTCCAGAGGGTTCGCCCGTAACACTCATTAACCCAGAAGCAGCTTGGATAATTGGGTCAAGTGCGGGCCTATTACAATTTGGCCCAGTCTGTCCGAAACCCGAAATCGAGCAGTAAACAAGACGTGGATTAACAGCTTTGAGTTTATTCCAGCCGAGCCCTAGAGCTTCAACTTTCCCCGGAGCATAATTTTCGACGAATACATTAGCCTCTCCCACAAGTGCTTGGGCAATTTTCTGATGACGCCGATCCTTTAAATCGAGTGCAATACTCTTACGTGACCTATTATTTGCAAAAAAATAGTCTTGATCTTCTGATTCTCTGCCTTTGTAAGGACCCATGTGACGAGTATCATCGCCCATGTGGGCGCGCTCGATTTTAACTAATTCCGCCCCCATATCAGCTAACATTGTCGAACAAAATGGCCCAGCAATTACTTGGGTCATATCAACTACCCGAATGCCATCAAGCGGCGGGAGTCCTTTTCTCTCATTCATTCCTAGCAACCTTTCCATGACAGTCGGCGTTTCGCGCGAGAAACATCAATTCTCTGTTTCAAGTGTTCACTATAAAGCACCCGATAACCCACATCTCACGTAGGATGCACTCGTTCGTAGTAATTCATATTTCAAACCCCGTTTCGCTATTTNTCNTATTCNNGATAACTTACGGGGTATATTCAACTCATGTTATTTAAAGCCGTAGCACTTGAACTTTACCTATCGCCGGAAGCTGGTGCAGCTCTAATCATCCAAGTGATATTTGAAATCCACTNTGTCACTCTTNGTTATAGAAGCAAACCTCTCACAGATATGAAGCACTGCTTGATGATCATCCTCCGAGCCGGCACAACAGCAATCCTCTATAATCGTTACTACAAAATCCCGATCATGGCCTTCTTTAGCCGCCGATAGAACAACCCCAGACGTCGAAATACCAGTTATATAAACATTCTTAACGCCTTGCGCTTTAAGAAGCGGGTCCATGCGCGTTCCGTAAAATGGGCTTACGCGGTGTTTGATGATATCAAAGTCATTATCTTTCGGTGATAGATCGGGGTGCACCTCGGTTCCCCATGTTCCAAGCTTAAATCGCCCGGCCTTCATAGCGCCGGTAAACAATGGAGAATTTTCGGAAACCTCACGATAATCAGAGGAAAACCCAATCCGAATAAAACCAATTTGAATGCCAGCCTCGCGAGCCTTATCTATTGTAAAAGCATTGTTTTCAATAATTTTGCGACGCTTCACCTCCATTAAATATGGGCTGGGACCACCTTCGTGGACAAGATCATTTATCATATCTCCTATTAACAAGACTGATTTAGCCATACATTACTCCCATATATTATTAACGCATCCAAACCGACGATTGTCATGGTTCCTATTATTTCTCTATCCCGGATTTTTTGCCCAGCCATCACTGAAACTAAGAAAGTGATATTAATGAGCCCCTCATCACAAATATTTCAGTGTGTTTTTGTATTTCCGTGGTTAATAATTACACTTTTTCAATTCTTTCTTCAGCGATACATGACTGACAGACCAAGCGAACATAAACCCAACACGATGGCAACACNCAACCNAAACCAGACAATAATATTCCAAACTGACGTTTCGTGCACGCCGCCAATTATATAATCAACATAATTCATTACGGCCTTGAAACTCGATCTAGCTCTGCTCATTTATTGCCCATNGGCCAGCCCGAACCCACTTAAATAAGCTAATGAAAATGCCAACATAGNCGTTCAACCTGCACAAATTCGAGGANAAACGCCTATAAACAAGCTCGCTATTTCTCTAATACTGTTCCCTAACAAATAATGTACNGCGTTGCGCACTGACGCAACAGACGAAGGCATGCTTTGGGATAAATAGCCTTTTTTGTTGTGGCAGTTCTTATCAACCCCTAGCATTCAAGCGTCGAGTTCAAAGAGGGGTCAAGAAACAGTTTTGGCGCTAGTATTAAATTATGCTGATTTCGGATTACCGAGAAAATTTTGGCCTTTTATGCCAGATGCAGCATCCATGACCATTTTGTCCCATTCACTCTGTGATGGCCCATATGAAGTTGGGTTACGGGACACTCCCAATCTATCGAAGAATTCTTCAAAGTCACGAACGCCAGTGTCAAGATTATCACCAAATATTGTTTTCAGACTTACATCGCAATTACGATCAAAACCTATTGACCAGCTCATTACCTTCGGCAAAGAGAAACCACATGCTATACCGTGCGGAACTCCGTAGCTTAGTGACAATCCATAAGATAATTGGTGTGCGATCGACGTACGCGTCTGTGAAAGGGCAATGCCTGCTTTCATTGCAGCTGCAGACATCGTCTTCCTCAGATCTAAGTTAGTTAGGTCATCGACCAACAGAGGAAGACACCGTATTACATCACGGGCCGCTTGTTCTGCAATTGGCTGAGTTATGAAATTTCGCTTGGTTTGCCATATACTCTCCAGAGCATGGCTCAGTGCATCAAGACCGGTCGAGATTGTCTGATCTCTAGGAAGAGTGAGCGTGAGTTCTGGGTCTACTATGGCGTAATCAGGAAAACCATAATTAGAGCGCACACCCCATTTGCCTCCGTTTGCACGGTCCCAGATAACAGCACCAAGCGACATCTCCGAACCAGTACCTGCGTTGGTTGGCACCGCTATAACACAAGGTTTTTTGAGTTCGTCAGCGCGCCCACCGCCGGTGATCAAATGTTCTTTGAGAAGCGTCCAATCACCCCCCGATACTGCAAGTGCTTTCGCAGTATCTATGGCAGACCCACCGCCAAGGCCTACAAAAACTTCAGGCAAATTTGGAAGGTTTTTCAATGCCTCACACCCAGCCTCAATTTCTGGAAAGTCAGGGTTAGCTTTTACATTATTGATAATGATTGCTGCACTTCTACCAGCANCTTCCAGCCGGCGAACGAGTTGCATTGAAAATTCCTCATCGTAAGTTACGATTGCATAAACCCGATCTGCAATAAGTTCCGGTAACTTATCAAAGCTACCAGGTCCAAAAACCGCTTTAACCGGATTATAAAATTCATTCATACAGCNACCCCCGCGTTACCCTCCACCGGNGTTTCAATGTNATTTGAAACCTAGGTAACATTCATATATTGGAATTTCTTATTTCACCCATAGNCNCACAAAACGCCCTAAAATATTTTGATAGTGGCGTCTGCGAGGTTTACCATATACTTTTGTGGCAATATAGGTGTTTGCGAAGTTTTTGCACTTTTATCGACACGAAGGTGANTCTCNTAACTTATCATTGTATGGTGGAGTNAAAAATGAGTGATTATCCAAAATANGTGCACATCTCAGAAGAGGGCCCTAGGGAAGGCTTTCAAATAGAGAAGGGTCCAATATCAACAGATNATAAAATCCGTCTTATAAACTCACTGTCAAATACTGGNCTCAAGCACATCCAGATCTGCTCATTTGTAAATCCAAAGCGAGTTCCAGGCATGGCTGATGCCGCAGCAGTGGCTGACGGAATTATAGTAAACCCCAAAGTTGAATATTCGGCTCTTTGGTTTAATGAACGCGGCCTCGAACAAGCAATGGCATTCCAGCACTTGAGTGTAGACCTAAAAATCACTTTGTATGCTTCTGAGCATTTCTTAATCAGCAACTTGAACCGAGACNTTAAACAACACCTAGAAAAAACTCGCGCGCTTATCAAATTCTGTTTGAAAAAAAATGTTCCTGTAACTCGGGCTGGCATTAATGCTGCATTTGGCTGTAATTTTGAAGGNGATGTTTCTGCAAAAAATCTGGTGCAAGCGGTGGACAGCACGCTTTCCCTAGCTCAAGAATTTGAGCTGAGTATTGAATCTTTTAGTTTAGCAGACTCAATGGCCTGGGCCACACCGCTTAGCATCAAGCGCGGCGTGGGGGCGGTGAAAGATAAATACCCCGACATGCCCATTAGGTTGCACCTTCACAATACNCGGGGAATGGGGATNGCAAATGCTTATGCTGGCTTGGAGATGGGCGTTGACAGATTTGACTCATCCATAGCTGGTTTAGGCGGATGTCCATTTGCAAAGCATCAAGGTGCGGCTGGTAATGTTTCTACTGAAGACCTCGCATTTATGTGCAGTGAAATGGATATTGAAACCGGTCTCGATCTTGATGCATTGATCGAGGCCTCGAATGTAGCGACCAAAGTTGTTGGCCATGACACTCCAGCGTGTGTTGCCAAAGGTGGATCATTAGCAGCAATCAGGCAGCGGCTTGATGTAANGCCCTAAGGTGATAAACCTAATGCTTATTATTTTTGCTNCCATCTTTTAGGCTAAGTAAGGACGTGGAAACATGTTACAGATTAAAAAGAGGTGCCAACAGCACGATAGTTGCTGAGGCGGCCTAGGCNTTAATTCGTGCAGCCACTGAATCTCACAACTNTTATTCAATATAATAACAACAGATTACAACATNACATTTTTACAGATACGTTTCCAAGTCGCTCAGTTAACTTCATATTTTCCCTATAATCNACAGGGACAGCAACCAACGCGGGGCCGTTTTGATTNAATGCAGCCTCCAGAGCCGGACACAGTTCTTCTGGTTTCTTAATCTCAGTGCCCCACATACCATAAGCCTCAGCTAATTTTCTAAAATCGGGGTTGCCGAATTTTAAATTACTGTGTCTACCGTTAAATCCTACCTGCTGCTTCCACTTTATCAGTCCGTATTCACCATCAATCCAAACCATGGCCACAATATTAAGTTTTAGCCGAACNGCGGTTTCTAGTTCCTGAAGGTTCATAGCAAAGCCAGCATCGCCGGAAATCGATAGAACCTTTCGTTCTGGGAATGCCAACTTTGCACCAATTGAGCCAGGCANTGCGAATCCCATGGTGCAAAACCCGTTTGAAATGAGGCAAGTGTTAGGTTCCTTGCATTGATAATATCGTGCAATCCACATCTTATGAGCCCCGACATCCGATAACAGAATATCGGAGTCACCCATAAATTTGCGTACATCGTAAATGATGCGCTGTGGCTTCATCGGGAAAGATACGTCATCTTTTTCTGCGATGAAATCATCAGCCATATTTTTGCGCAGGCTCGCACGACCTTTAATGTCAAAAAGTGGCAGCTTTGTCTTGTATTGCTTCTCAAGCATTTCGTTGATCTGCCATAGTGCATCGGCAAGATCAGCAATAACCTCAATCGTTGGAACATAATCCCTATCCACTTCAGCTGGNAAAAAATCGATGTGGACGATACGCTTCGACCTTTTATTTGTGCGGTTCCATGCCGAAGGAGCATATTCAACAAGATCGTACCCACAAGAAATGATTAAATCTGAGTCGTCGAATGCCAAGTTATTATAATCGCCAGAGCCTAATCCCATGGTGAAAAGACAGTGTTCATCATCCATGGGAATCGCGCCCTTACCCATGAATGTGTTTACAACGCCAATACCTGTATTTTGAGCAAGACGTTTTAGTTGAGCCGCAGCACGTTTGCGAATAGCTCCATTTCCTGCTAATATNATTGGTTGCTTGGCATTTACTATTAGTTCAACCGCCGATGCTACTGCTTTATAATCAGCACCAGGACGACGTACCTTAATGGGCACCATCGGCATACCTTCGACTTCCTCCTTAGCTACATCTTCNGGTAGCTCGAGCACGCAAAGCCCTGGCTTNTCAGTCTCNGCAATTTTAAATGCTTTCCGGACACATTCTGTAATATTACTTCCCGCAACAATGGTTTGTGTCCACTTGCTAATTGGCTCCACCATTCGAATCGAGTCCATTATTTGATGGCTTTCTTTATGCAGCCGCATAGTCGAGCCTTGGCCGATTATGGCAATTACGGGTGCCCGGTCCATATTTGCATCAGCCAGNCCAGTAACCAAATTAGTGGCTCCCGGGCCCAAAGTAGCAAGGCACACGCCAGCTCTACCAGTCAACCGACCGTAAGCATCTGCCATAAAGGCAGCTGCCTGCTCGTGACGACAGAGGACAAAGTCAATGTTACTGTCCAACAGTGAGATCATCATATCGGCGTTTTCCTCACCCGGTACGCCAAAGATACGCTCTACACCCTCCGCCTCAAGACATTGCACAAATAGATCAGAGGCTTTCATGTATATCATCCTTCCCTAGAACAATATTGAATCATGTTTCAATTACAAGCAGCTGAAAAATTCAAAGTANTATCGCCAAATTCGAGTTCNNTTGGTAAACAGTGATGGCAAACAAACAACAATCTTGGCGTTTCGGCGATTAATTAATAAATGATTGTTCAAAGGAAAATCTCGGGTCTACCTCCTCTAGTAAAACCAAGAATGGTGCCCCCAGAGAGACTCGAACTCTCACTCTGTTGCCAGAACTGGATTTTGAATCCAGCGCGTCTACCAATTCCGCCACAGGGGCCTCGTTCGCTGTTTGTTTACATAATACTTGTGCATATTGTTGGGTCAATAAAACAAAGCAGAAGCACATTTCAAGAAAAGCCGTTAACCTGTTGAAATTATGACTAATGAAATAGAAATAAATGATACGGATACCGATGTGGCTAGTGTGTTTCAAGCAGCGCTTGATCTCCACAAAAATGGCAGCCCAGCTGCAGCAGTGCCATTATACAAAAAAGCTATTGACGCCGTGCCTAATAATGCACAAATCCATCGTCTACTAGGCGTTGCACTTAAGCAATCGGGGCAATTGCCTTGTGCCATAGCAACACTAGAAAAAGCCGTCGAGCTAGACCCACTCCGGGCTGATTTTCTCGCAGAATTGGGAATCGCATGCGGGGATGCTGGAGATGTCGACAAAGCGTTGAAATGCCTTAGAGAAGCAGTGCCAAGGCTCACGGCCCTTGGCAAAGAAGATTTTATTGTTCTTACAGCGCTGGGGGACGCCTGTTTTACGCTCGGTTTCTGGACTGAAGCAATTGAGCATTATCGTTCAGCTTTAAAGAAGAAAGTCACCGATCAGGTGACGCACCTCAACGTTCAACTTAATATTGGTGTTGCACTGCACCACCTTGAGAGAAGAGCATGTGCCATAAAGTCCTATGAGACTATCCTATCANTTGATCCACTCCATGTAGGGGCATTAACAAACCTCGGTGTTGCACATCAGGAGCATAAGAATTTTGAAAAATCATTAGTGATGTTATTGAAAGCGGCCGAACTCATGCCCGGCGATCCTCTTATCTTAACCGATTTAGGTGTCACCCTCACAAAGCTGAATAGAACAGATGANGCAATTAAAAANTTTACTCTCGCCCTGAATGAGGCTCCAGATTGCGCAAAAGCTTGGAGTAACCTTGGCAATGCATACCAGGCTCAAAACAAATTAGCCNAAGCATGGGAAGCGCATCAGAGAGCCGTTGATTTAGAACCGAACAATCCTGAGCTTCATTGGAACCTCGCTATGACGTTGCTGTTAGCTGGTGAATATGAGCAAGGGTGGGCGGAATACGAGTGGCGACGCAAAAAGCAGCCCCCACCTTTNNCCCCGAAATCTCCCGAATGGGAGGGTGGTCCGCTTNTTGGGNAAAGCATATTGTTATTGGGNGAACAAGGCGCCGGNGATACTATCCAATTCTCTAGGTATGCATCTGTTCTNGAATCGGAGGGAGCGNGTATAATATTGCAAGTGCAAACCAGCTTACAGAANCTTTTTTCCACACTGAGTCCAAATATTACAGTCCTTGNNCCATCTGATCCACTGCCCAAATGTGACTTTCAAACACAACTGATGAGCATNCCTTACAAAAGAAAAGAAAGANTCGAAAATCTGCCTGCCCCTATTTCTTATCTTTCNGTTCCTTCTGAACCTNAAGTACNTTTGCCCAATAANAAAAGTGGAATAAGAAGAATTGGAATTGCATGGTACGGTAATCCGAATCACGATAATGACCTNAATCGTTCCTGCCCGTTTGATGAGCTGGCACCACTTTTCGAATTAGAAAAGATAGAATGGGTATCNTTACAAAAAGAACCTATGCCTCAGAAAGNTANGGNGATGATAGATCCTTCGANNCAGTGTCACTCATTCGCAGACANGGCCGCGATAATAAGCCAATTAGAACTTGTNGTNAGTGTTGATACTGCGATTGCNCACCTTGCCGGGGCACTTGGCAGCCCTGTCTGGATAATGTTGCCGTACTCGCCAGATTGGAGATGGTTGACANGGCGTAGNGACACGCCTTGGTATCCAAGTGCTCGGCTCTATAGGCAACTTTCCCCTGGAAATTGGAATTCAGTTATTACGTCTATCAAATCTGACTTGANTTAGGAAGTTTACGATGCTGCGCTACCTNTACGACCGGACAATGCAACTTGCTGCNCATCCACGTGCAATCTGGTGGCTTGCAGGTATAGCCCTAATTGAAAGTGTATTTTTCCCNATTCCNCCCGATGTTCTTATTATCCCAATGGTATTGGCTGCACNTGCNCAAGCNTGNAGGATTGTTATTGTTGCAACGTTGGCCTCTGTGTTTGGAGGCNTNATTGGCTATGGGATAGGATATTTTGCTTATGAAAGNATCGTCGAGCCAATNATACAAATATTTCCCAACTATGGGAGNAAGTANAATGTATTCCATGACTGCTATCAGATATACGGGGGATGGGTTGTTGGAATTGGAGGGTTCAGTCCNATNCCCTACAAAGTGATAACAGTAGCGAGTGGGTTAGCACAGCACGATNTNGTAACCTTTGNTATCGTTTCTTTTATCAGCNGGGGTGCCCGATTTTTAATCATTGCAGGATTATTATGGAAGTTTGGTTCACAAATACGCGCTTTCATAGAATCCAAGCTCGGCTTGCTAACAGCAATATTTGTTGCCCTTCTTTTGGGTGGATTCATATTTTTTAAAATACTTTTTGGAGCNAGTAACNGGAGTACCTGTCCATTCTAATCGAAAAGCACAACTTTATTTGTACGATTGTAATAATTGCCTGTCTCGTTGTTTTGGGTNGCGTATATAGCCTTGAATATTTTTTTGGCNTTGAACCTTGTGAGCTTTGCATTTATCAACGCTGGCCTTGGTGGGCGGCNTTTTTGCTTTCTGTTANTACNCGNCTTCCATACTTATCATANCTTTGGATATCNCGATTAATANGTCTCGCGGGCTTCTCGATTATAATCAGTGGAGCNATAGCATTGTATCACGTCGGGATCGAATACGACTGGTGGAGTGGGCCGAGCACATGCACTAACAATGGGGCGCTACCGAACACACTCTCTGAGCTGCACGCAAATAGGAATATTACCCTGATAACACGTTGCGACAAAGTGCCNTGGTCACTTTTTGGGTTTAGCTTGGCATTTTATAATATGTTGTTATCTACCGGACTTGGTGTTTCTGTATTGATAGTAGGGGTGAGAAAGTTAAATTGACGCTCAAAAACAGCCACGCGAACAANCAGCCTCTTTACCTTCCTGGCGATCCGGAACCTACCTCGGATCGTGCACGCATGATTAGGGTTGATCATGCTGGTGAGTATGGCGCGGTGCGCATCTATGCGGGTCAATTNGCTGTTCTNAAAGAAAGTCCTAAAGCGGANATCATTCGTCACATGGCAGATCAAGAAATCCGCCATCGAGAACGNTTTGAAGAGATACTCCCAAATCANCAAGTCAGGCCCTCAATNCTTATACCGTTNTGGCATGTAGCAGGCTATCTTTTAGGATATTGNAGTGCTGTATTTGGCGAAAGGGCNGCCATGGCTTGTACCGTTGGGGTAGANGAGGTAATTGATNAACATTACGCTGACCAAGCNAAACGATTAGGTCCGGAAGATGTTGATCTTATAGATACCATCGAGGAATTTCGAGTTGAAGAGCTTGAACATCGTGATACAGCACTTGATCATGATGCGGAAGGGGCTCCCGCCTANCCACTTCTAACTAACTCAGCCAGATCTGCTTCTCGACTGGCAATATGGCTTTCCGAAAGGTTCTAAACTTCACGGTCTAACCTTCTTCCAGCTCACTATCCCAGTAAAGAAAGTCACCCCAACTATCGTGNAANAAATTTGGCGGGAANGCCCGCCCGTTCTCTTGTAACTGCCACATATTNGGTTCACANGGTTTGCGGTATGGACGCATNNTGGANTCCTGGATTGTCCTTCCNCCCTTTCGAAGATTGCAAGGACTACAAGCAGCGACNATATTTTCCCANTTTGACNTTCCACCCCGCGATTTTGGAATTACGTGGTCAAAGGTTAATTCCCGAGCGGAAAACTCCTCTTCACAATATTGACAAGTAAAACGATCACGCAAAAANACATTGAAGCGTGTAAAGGCCACCTTGCGCATTTGAGGCACATACTCTTTCAAGGATATAACACTCGGCAAGCATAGCTTAAATGATGGAGAACATACGGTCGTTTCATATTCAGAAACTACATTTACTCGATCTGTAACCACCGCCTTAACCGATTCTTGCCATGACCACAGAGATAAAGGAAAGTAACTCAGTGGACGATAATCGGCATTTAAGACAAGTGCTGGACAGGACTGAGGTAACGCCGGCATCTCTGCTTTCCCCTATTAACCATTTTCACCGAATGCCTAAAACTAGCTACCAATTACAATAAACTAGATCTATCTTCAAGGACACACGAGTACAGATAGTCTGTAATTCGCATGCTTATGACAGGTAGACAAAGGTCTAGTTAAGAATCAAAGCAACTGTTTAAAAAGGTGACCGCATGGTTGATACCATCTGGATCAATCCCATGCCCTAAGCCTGGCCGAGATACGGCCGTGACATCAATGCCAGAACTAAAAAGTCCTTCTTTAGCATGAAAAATGGACTCGACTGGAACCACTTCATCAGCGTCCCCGTGTACCAACAAGATGGTTG
>PBCW01000026.1 GCA_002718015.1 Rhodospirillaceae bacterium | reverse complement strand
CTTTTATATGCAAGCCGTCGGATCGCAATCCATCAGCACCACTTATGATGGGGGAACTATGGACGGAAGCCGGTTTGCCGGATGGTGTTTGGAATGTATTAAATGGCGATAAAATAGCTGTTGATGGCTTGCTGATGCATTCCGATGTGCCGGCAATAAGTTTTGTTGGTTCAACGGTGATTGGGGAATACGTGTACCAAACCGGCACAGCGCAAAATAAACGTGTTCAGGCTTTTTGTGGTGCAAAGAACCATATGGTAGTAATGCCAGATGCTGATATGGATCAAGCCGTTGATGCGTTAATGGGTGCAGGCTATGGCTCTGCTGGTGAGCGCTGTATGGCAATTTCCGTAGCGGTGCCTGTTGGGAAAAGCACGGCGGATGAGCTGGTGAAGCGCTTGAAGCCGAAAGTTCAGGCACTCAAAGTCGGGCCATATAATGATATGGAAGCTGATATGGGGCCGGTCATAACGAGCCAGGCAAAAGACCGCATTGAAAAATTAATCGCTAAAGGTGAGGACGAAGGGGCAGAACTTATAGTTGATGGACGTAAAGTTAGTCTGCAGGGATATGAGAACGGATTTTTCCTGAACGGCTCGTTGTTTGACCGAGTAACAACGGATATGGACCTATACAAGCAGGAAATTTTTGGCCCTGTTCTTAGTATCGCTCGGGCGCAAGATTTCGACACAGCCGTCGAAATAGTAAACGGACACGAATATGGCAACGGTGTCGCAGTTTTCACTCAAAGTGGTGACGTTGCGCGGTCATTTTCAAAACAAGTTGATGTCGGGATGATTGGTGTCAACGTTCCGATCCCGGTGCCTATGGCGTTCCATCATTTTGGCGGTTCCAAACGCTCGAAATTCGGTGACACCCAAATGCATGGTCCTCAATCCATTCACTTTTTTACAAAACTGAAAACTGTGTCTGCTCGTTGGCCAAGCGGCATAGAGGGTGGTGCACAATTCACAATGCCAACGAACCGGTGAAGCTGATTCATTAAAATCTCAGGGTTGGCAATATGCGTCTAATCCCTCACGGATATCTATTTTCTGTATTGCAGGAAAAACGAGACTTGTCGATACCCGCTAGTCGTTTGACGCTCAATTGCACGGTTTCTGGATCATAACCATCAATTGCGGGCGCATCATTTTCTATAATATGAGTATCAGCAATGACAGAAAAACGAAATAGCGTGTTTCTATTTTTGTTAGCCACCTCTTCAGTCCTTACCGTTCGATATTTCAAATAGCATGTACAACCTTAAATGGTTGAAGTTCGATGCTAAAGTCATTAAATGGACACGGTCATAGGCGAAAATATTCTTCCTGGGACATCAGTAAAAATACTTGAAACGCCCATCGCAAATAGGCTCTCTGCCCTTTTTCTGTCATTTATCGTGAAAGCCAAAACCCTCATCCCAGTTGATTGAAGCATTTGGACTTGGCGTTGATCTAAGCTTTCCTCACCGACATGCAAGGATGAGCACTGCATCCGCCTAATCAACGATTGCCAGTTCGCCGGAATTTTTTGGACAATTAATGCTCGGCGCACCTCGGGCAAGTAGTGTTTCAACATTTGAACCGTTACGTGGCAGAAGCTCGAAACCAATATTGTTGGCGATTTGGGAAAATTGACGATTGTTCGGGCGAATGCACGTACAGTTTCACGTTCCCTGCCAAAAGATGACTTGATTTCTACGTTGCAGCCAAGATCCAATTCTCTCGCAGTACTTAAAGCCTGATTAAGTGTAGGAATAGTTTCACCCGTGAAATCGGATCCGAACCAGCCTCCAGCGTCAAGATCTTTCAGGGATTTGAGGCATCGACCGGCTAAGAGTCCTCTGCCATTTGTTGTGCGTTCCAAAGAGCTATCGTGAAAAAGAACCAACTCACTGTCGCAGGTTAGTTGAACATCAAACTCTACCCAACTTGTGCCGAGGAGAGCGGCTTTATGGATGCTTGCTAGTGTATTCTCCGGGGCATACCCCGCCGCTCCTCGATGTCCTATAAATTTTGGAAGGCTGAAAGCCAATTTCTTCTCACTGTCAAACTATGAATTTTGTATAAACTTCAATGCCGCCGCGATAAATCATATCCCCTGCAACCCAAACTATAATAGCTAAACCGACGTAAGCGATCCAACGGAAACGATCAAGTAAGGACGCAATAAAGTTAGCTGCGAAAGCCATTAAAGCGATTGAAAGCACTAACCCGAAAATAAGAATTTCAATATGATCTCTTGCTGCTCCAGCCACCGCAAGGACGTTATCAAGCGACATCGAAACATCCGCAATTATAATATTTAGTAGGGCCTTACGCATACTTATGCTTTGGCCCAATCCATCCGGAGGAACCTGAGATTCTTCATCCTGCCGGCCCGGACGAATCTCGTTCCACATGCTCCAGCACACCCAAGCCAATAGTAAACCGCCGACTAAAAGGAGACCCGGGATTTTAAGAAGATACACTGTAAGTGCTGCAAAAATAATACGTAAAACAGTGGCAGTAACTATACCAAATACAATAGCTCTTCGACGCAAATCTGACGGTAAACCAGCCACGGCTAGCCCGATAACAACCGCATTGTCGCCAGAAAGTACGAGGTCGATGGCGATAACTTGGAAAAAAGCAATGACCGCTGGACTAAAAACTGTTTCCACAAAGAATGCCCGAAAGTATTGAATGACAGGTTATACGAATTGAGCGCCTACCCAACTTTGAAGAGAACTCTCCATCGCTGGGAAGAACTATAACTTTTTTTCACTATTTAATCCGGTTTCGTCCGAAACTTATTAAAGTCAGGTTTGCGTCCTTCGACCCATGCTGCTGTGCCCTCCATCCGTTCCGGTGCATCAGAAAAGAGGTCGATCATGTCGCGAGCATGAAATAACGCTGGATATTGCATGTCATGCTTCAAGTTCATAGAAGTTTTAAGAATGCGAAGGGAAGTAGGGCTTTGATCGAGCACCTCATCGCACCAACGGTCCACCTCATTGTAAAGTTCAATATGGGGTACAACTTTATTTACTAGGCCCATTTCCAATGCTTCTTGTGCCGAATATTCACGTGATAAGAATATTATTTCACGTGCTTTCCTCTCGCCAACAAAGTGTGACATTAAAGTGGTTCCCCAAAACATTGGAGCTCCAGCACGCTTTGATCCGTGTTGTCCCAAAATTGCTTGGTCGGAAGCTATGGCAAGGTCACAAAGCATCTGTAATTGATTGCCACTACCGATAGCACGGCCATTAACCGCAGCAATGACTGGTTTACCACACCCGCGAATGGCCTGCGCCGCTCCGAGCAATTTCCGAAAATGTGTGCGATGTGTTCCTGGACGCTTGGTCAAATGCTGTTTAACTTGGCCCCCCTCGTTGAAATGGGTATCTCCTGCTCCAGTTAACACGACGACACCGATTGATGTGTCTGAGTCTGCTTCATGAAATGCGGTCATGATCTCCACAAAACTATCGCCGGTAGTTGCATTATTGATCTCTGGTTTGTTGAGAGTAATTGTTGCAACGTGAGGACGTTTCACCTCATACTTTATATCCTTAAAATCCATTTTTTCCTCCGTTAAATTTTTGTATATATTTAGACTTTGATCTGAGCCTCAAGGAAGTCTGTGGACTCAAAATAGCAATAACGCGTTGGCTTAACTTTGGTCATAAGACTATATGACGAACCTTTTGGAACGTGCAGAAGGTCTCCACTTCCAACAGATTTCTTTTCACCTTCTATTTCTGAATCCGCTGCACCACTCACAATGTACAAGAAACGCTCATGAGGAGCGGCGCTCATTTTTTCTAACTTTCCATCAGGAGAATCGACAAGCGCAAAATTGATGCGGTGGCCTTCAATTATTTTGATAGCACGGGTTGATTGGGTTGGTGCGTCTGGGCCTTCGCTAAGGTGATAAAAACAGTTGTTGAGCCCCTCTACCACGGCTTCCGATGCTTCGGGCATTTTCTCTTTACCGGGATAAATACCTACATCATGTTTTGCCGTAAGCTCATCAATGCTTGGCGCCTCATCAGGCGGAGCCTCATCTGCGGCAATTCCAGCCAACGTCCAAGTGTTATCTTTACAATAAAGATAGCTGATTGGCCCGTCCTCGCAAGCTTTCATCGAGTGGCGAGCGTTTGGCGGTACATGCACGAATGTGCCTGGTTCAACAATACGGTGATCTTTCCCAACCACTGAGTTGATCTTACCCGAGATCGGATAGATCATTAATTCATTAGGGTGGTAATGTAGTTGCGATCCAGTGCCCGCATCTTTGTTGTTATTNCGTAGCGTNAGGAACTTNCCGTTTACCACTGCTCCCTTACCTGATGACAGGTGTGGATTGGTTCGNAGTTGCTCCATATTCTCGAAACGATAATAAGACATCACGGTTTCCTNGCNGTTACCCCTCTTTAGATTGGTTTCTCGCTGAGTTTCTCTTGACCGTCTTTNGCATCGGGATGCATGCGCGGACCATCTTCAATCCCATCTACCGCTGGCCCAGAGATGCCGTGGCGGGTGTCTTTAGCTACAAAGAATATCACGTCTTCTTCAGGGGTAGCCATGCAGCTATGCTCAGTCCCCGCTGGAATGTGGACGCAATGGCCTTTAGGGCAGAGTACTGTTTGGTCGTCAATGTCACACTGAAGTGTGCCCTGAAGTACAAAATTATACTGTTCGTTGGGATGAGTGTGACGTTTAGATCCGGTCCCGGCAGCCTTGTGAATATATCCAACAATCACTTTTTCGCCGAATAGCGCTCCACCAAATGAGGAAGATTTTCCGGATAACCGTTTTTTAGGTTGGATGTTTGCGCTTGTTGTGTTGTCAGGTTGCATGTCGAGCGCATCCATCCTGTAGACATACTGAATTTTGCCTTCGTTATAAGTCGAATGTTTATTTGACACTGGGTTCCCTCCTTTTAAAACTTTTATTGTCATTAATTGCTCTAAGCAACGTAAGCTGGCATTTCGCCACTGACTTGTGTTCGGTAAAGGACGCGGCGAAATTTTTCTGAATCGTAGGGCGTCGCCGAATGAAGAGTGCACCTATTGTCCCATATTACGAGGTCGCCAGGGTTCCATTTGTGGCGATAAATGAAATCGTCATTGTCTAAAAGGCCCTCAATCTCTTCCATCAGTGACCAAGTGGTTTCCTGATCTAATTCGCCAATGGTTCGAATTATTTCTTTATAAAGAAATACTGATTTTTTCTCCGTTACTGGGTGTGTAATTACAGCTGGATGTTCCACCGGTGGTACGCTTGCCAATTGAGATTTGGTTAACGGCGGACGCTCGGGATAGAGAGCTGAATAGCGGTAATTTCGATCATGCACTGCCATTTTACCCTCAATCTGTACTCGGATATTGGTTGGGAGATTTTCATATAAGCGACGCATGTCTGCAAAAAGAGTATCGCCCCCTTTGGATGGACACTCAATTCCATAGAGCAGCGTTACGTAGCCGGTCTTCTTCAAATAGGAAAGATCTGAATGCCAAAAGCTACCGCCTCTGAATGCGCCAACCAGCTTGCCGTCTTTCTTTACGTTAGAAAGTACCCGTACCTCGGGATATTCGGGGAATGTATGCTCGGCAAGGTGGTGAACGTCGGGCTTCCCCCAGAGTTTGGTAAATGAGGATAGTGCTGATGGTGTTAATTTTTGCTTCTGAAAATAGATCACTCCAAATTCATGTAATGCCGTTTGAATTTTGGCAAATGTTTTCTCTTCGATCGGCCCGGCAAGGTCAACACCATTGATTTGCGCAATAAAGTCATTTTGTATTGGAGTTATTGTCGTCATAAATAAACCTATTGGAAATCTTTTAAAAATGCGAGGTACACTTCCTCTTAAGTGAACAACGCAAAAATAAACGAAAGTTCTCAACGCGGGAAGATATCTTATCAGAAGCAATTGTATTTTACAGAGTGAACCAAGCAAGTGAGGAGTATCTGACTTTGTATTTTAAATGTCATTAAAAGGAATAGATACAGAAGTGACGTGGATTTTTCTTTGGGATTAGGGGGCTACATTCTATGAGCATGATTACAGAAACGCATGACGCGGTGACATTCGAAACCATCGCGGTCGCTGAGAATGGCTGGGCTATAGACATCCTTGACCAGACATTCTTACCTCATGATTATGTTATAAAACGCCTGACGAAAGCAACGGAGGGCGGGGAGGCCATATCCGCTATGCGAGTGCGTGGAGCTCCTTTGATAGGCGTAACAGCGGCTTACACAATTGCTCTTGCAATGTACGAGGATGCCGGAGAAAAAAATCTACGAGGTGCCGCAGAAATATTGCGAAATAGCCGCCCAACAGCTGTCAATTTAGCATGGTCAGTCGATCAAATGTTAAAGCTATTGCTACCGTTAGAACATGGTGCGAGGTGTAAAGTAGCCTATCAGCGAGCTAATGAGATGGCAGGCAAAGATATTGCAACTAATTTTGCGATAGGCGAGCATGGCCTTCTTATTTTGGAGGATATCAAAAAGAGAAAGAAAGAAGAATGTGAACCAATCAATGTGCTTACTCATTGCAATGCTGGAGCTCTTGCTACTGTGGGGTGGGGAACGGCGACAGCGCCAATATACCTTGCCCATCAAAGAGGTTTAAATTTGCATGTGTGGGTTGATGAAACGCGGCCACGTAACCAAGGTGCTAGCCTGACCGCATGGGAGCTCAGTCGCAATAACGTGCCACATACTGTTATTTCCGATAATGTCGGTGGCCATTTGATGCAAAATGGTAAAGTCGATGTTTGCATTACCGGAAGCGATCGAACAACTTTAAATGGAGATGTAGCAAATAAAATTGGCACATATTTGAAAGCGCTTGCGGCGCACGACAATGGAATACCATTCTTTGTGGCGCTTCCGTCCTCAACGATTGATTGTAAGATCACTGACGGTGTAAAAGATATTCCAATTGAAACGCGCCAATCAGAGGAAGTGGCATGGATAAGTGGAAAAACTAAATCAGGAAAAATGGAGCGCGTTCGTATTGTCCCCGAAGGAACGCCAGTTGAGAATTATGCATTTGATGTTACTCCGGCTGAATTTATAACGGGGCTCATTACGGAGCGAGGTATCACNAAAGCAAGTTATGCCGGNTTAACAGCATTATTTCCGGAGTANAAAAGGCAATGAATACAATGAAGTGGCAAATTTGGGTATCGGCATGGTGTGTGGTAATTTNACTCATNATTCAACCCTCAACAGGACGGACNGTNAGTTTGGAAAATATCGTTTATATGGATTTGAAAGACGGACGGGTGGTTATCGAGTTATGGCCTGATTTAGCTCCGAAACATGTGGATCGAATCAAAACGTTGGCTCGTCAAAAATTTTATGATGGTGTAGTTTTTCATCGGGTAATAGATGGATTTATGGCACAAACCGGCGACCCGACGGGGACAGGCNCTGGCGGGTCGAGCTTTCCGGATTTACCAGCAGAATTTAACAGTGCGTTTCATGTAGAGGGTACTGTATCTATGGCTCGTTCGGGGAATCCAGATAGCGCTAATAGCCAGTTTTTCATTGTTTTTCAGCCANCACCGCATCTTGATGGGCAATATACCGCTTGGGGGAAAGTTATAGAGGGTATGGAATATGTTCATGGNATCAAAAAGGGTGATAGTGATCGNAACGGATCAGTTGATAACCCTGACAGCATTGTACAAATGCGCGTTGCAGCTGACTTAGAAAAAGACTCAAAATAGTTAACCTANAACCNGATATAAATCATAGGCGCNTTCGATTAGCGCAGATANACAGTTTATGTTACTACAAAATGAGAATAATCTAGGCATA
The DNA here is from genome assembly GCA_002718015.1 of Rhodospirillaceae bacterium. GTDB lineage: Bacteria > Pseudomonadota > Alphaproteobacteria > UBA8366 > UBA8366 > UBA8366. Next base: position 29,622 of record PBCW01000026.1, on the reverse strand, counting down.
GTCACGAGTTATTGGNGGGAAATATAATATGGATGATATAGCAGCTGCATCTTCATTGGCCGGTAGGTTACAGGCGGGCATATCNNCGTTGCGTCTTCAATTGCANCAGGAGTCNGGANCTGCCACAATCGTTGAGGAGGCTGTTCAGTCAGTTTCGGAAACAGCNGCTATTGGAGANGGTGGCGGCAGCAAACTTGTCGATATTGTCGTTTGAATTGTTTTTCTCTCTTGCTAAGGCCGCTNTCTATCCATAGAACTCCNTCGCCATTTTCAGTCCGNTNATCNTANGCGGCGAAATAGNCTAGTTNTGATCTNTANCCAATGAAAAAAGCGTCACTGAAAAAAATTTTGCTGTTCGTCTCAAAGGCGGCGGTTACCGGTCTATTAATCTGGTTGGTTTTTACGGAGGTCAATGTTGTCGAGCTCAAACAACATTTCAGTAGCATAAAAGGTATAACGATCGTCTATGTCCTAACATTACTCTCTGTCCAGTCGTTATTAGCAGGCATCCGTTGGCGAATTGTTATGGCGCTTTTTGATAGAGTATTATCATTGGCTCTCACGGTTAGGATTTATTTTGAGGGCTTGTTTTTTAACCAAGCGTTGCCTTCCACCGTTGGTGGTGATGGCATCAGAATATACCGCGTATTCAAGCTTGGTTTGCCATTTGGAGCAGCGTTTAATGGCGTATTGCTTGACCGAGTAGCTGGTTTTATCAGCCTTATAATTTTGGTAGTGATAGCCCAACCAATTCTTTTCCGGAAAATTCAAGAACCCCAAGCACTAATTGCATTCTGGCTAATAACAGCCTTCGGGCTTTTTGCGATTATAATGTTATTGGCGATGGGATCTCTTCCATCAACATTGAGTCGTTGGCGAGCTATTCGCGGTTTAGTAAAGTTATCCTTCGGTGCACGTCAGTTGCTAAAAACACCAAGTCGTTCAATACCTGTTCTTGGATATTCTTTGATTGGTCATCTGTTAATGGTGTCAGCAGCCTTTCTTATTGCTATGGATATTGGAATAAACGTTAGCATCATCGACTGTATCATTATCGTACCCTCGGTTATGCTAGTGGCGACAGTTCCGATATCAATTGGTGGTTGGGGGTTACGTGAAGGTGCTATGGTGACTGCATTTGGATTACTAGGCGCTCCCGCTGCTGAAGTTGCTGCACTTTCTGTGGCATTTGGTTTCTGTTTGATTGGAGTAAGCTTACCTGGGGGAATTCTATGGTTTTTGAATACAGACCATCATATTTCCGATGCAGCGAGCTTGCAGGGTCGAGATTCTTGACATGAAGGAAGCAAGAATGAGAGACCGCAAAACTACCATACGCGCAGCCTCCGATAGAATAGCAAGTCAGCGTGATGGCTGGATAGCGCGTAATTTTTTTTACTACCAACAAGATGCTGAATACATGAGATTCCTTACCCCTCCTGGTTTGCGTGTTTTGGATCTTGGTTGTGGGACAGGCGACCTGCTCGCCAACCTCAAGCCGTTGAAGGGAGTTGGTGTAGATTTCAGCGAGCACATGATTAATATTGCTAGAGGTAAATATCCAGAATTAGATTTCAGTGCCGGTGATATCGAAGATCCACAATTTATTGATGAATTGGATGGGCCGTTCGATATTATCGTTTTGTCTGATACCATAGGACTACTTGATGATTGTGAAGCTAGTTTAAAGCTACTGCATTCAGTCTCTACGCCCGATACCCGGTTAATTGTGTCCTATTATTCCCCTTATTGGGAACCGTTGCTCCGTCTTGGAGATAAGCTTGGTCTCCGTATGCCACAACCGGAGGTGAATTACCTCTCGACAGCAGATATTGCAAACCTATTACATCTATCAGATTTTGAAGTGATTAAAGTCGAGTGGCGTCAGCTTGTTCCGAAAGCGCTCTTTGGTATTGGTAAACTGATCAATAGATTCGTAGGTACATTGCCGTTGATAAGGCGATTTTGTCTCAAAACATATGTTGTGGCTCGCCCGCTCAAAGGATCAGAAAAACCAGATTTGTCGGTGAGCATTGTAATTCCGTGTCGTAATGAGAAGGGGAACATAGAGCCTGCCATACAGCGTATCAAGCGTTTTGCCGATGACATGGAAGTTATCTATGTCGAAGGCCATAGTTCCGATGGGACGCTTGAAGAGTGTGAAAGGGTGCAAAAAGCTTATACTGATTTGGATATAAAGGTAATTACCCAAGACGGTAAGGGTAAAGGTGATGCGGTATGGAAGGCTTTTGATTTAGCAAGGTGTGATGTCTTGATGATACTTGATGCAGATTTGACGGTACCACCTGAAGAACTCCCGAAATTTTACAATGCCATATCTAATGGAAAAGGCGAGTTTATTAACGGAACGAGGCTTGTATACCCCATGGAACGCGGGGCCATGCGATTCCTGAACCTAATTGCGAACCGTCTTTTTGCGCAGATCTTTTCATTTTTGCTTAACCAACGTTTCACGGATACCCTGTGTGGCACCAAAGTACTCAGGAAGATAGATTATCAACGCATCGCAAAGAGCCGGTCTTACTTTGGTGACTTCGATCCGTTTGGAGACTTTGATCTAATATTCGGCGCAGCCAAATTAAACATGAAAATTACAGAAATACCGATTCGCTATGCAGACAGGATCTATGGTGAAACGCAAATTTCACGGTTCCGTGATGGTTGGGAACTTATCAAAATGGTCATTTTTGCTTGGCACAAACTCAAGGCTTTTTGATATGCTGGTCGANCCNCGTCTCGTCGCCCATCGGCAAATATGGAATAAAAAACCTGCGNTGCGGATGNTTTACGCTGATTACTACCGGCGCATGGCCAAATTTTTAATAGATGGTCCTACGTTGGAACTAGGCTCAGGCTCAGGGCATGTGCGGGATCATGTACGAGAAATCTATACGGCNGACATTTTGCCGGCTCCATGGCTGGATCTTGCTACAGACGCCGAAGCTTTGCCATTTGCCACAGCTTCACTTGCTAATATAGTTATGCTTGATGTNTTGCATCANATATCAAGGCCTCTCACATTTTTTTCTGAGGTNTCAAGAGTTCTGCGACCAGAAGGCCGATTAGTGATGCTTGATCCGGCAATAACTCCGTTAAGTGGATTGGTATACAAATATTTGCATCCTGAACCGGTAGATATGTCTGCCGACCCGCTTCTCCCCGATTGTTTGCAATCGGGCTCTGATCCCTTCGNTTCAAACCAGGCGGTGCCAACACTTATGTTTGGGACGCCGGCGCGTACCGCTGCATTTGAGGCAAAATATCCATCTCTAAAATTGGTAAAGCGTGAATATTTTGGGTTTGCGACATACCCCATGACTGGCGGGTTTCGGGATTGGTGTCTCGTGCCAAGTTTCGCTGTGGAGATGCTTTTGACATTAGAAGGTGCGTTGGAGCCGCTTTTGGGGCGGCATGGTGGCTTCAGGCTTTTGATCGCCCTTGAGCGTCTTGCTTGACCGCGGCGGTTTTAGCCTTTAGCAGAGAGAAAAATGGTTAACGGGAAAATTTATGAAGAAAGCATTGATTACTGGCATCACTGGCCAAGATGGGGCTTACCTTGCGGAATTGCTATTGAAGAAAGGCTACGAGGTGCATGGGATCATCCGCCGGGCTAGCATGTTCAATACACAACGGATTGACTACTTATACCGTGATCCCCACGATCCTGAGTCTCGCTTGTTCTTGCACTATGGGGATATGTCTGATGGCACGGGATTGCGCAGAATACTCGAGGAAGTCNGGCCATCCGAGGTCTACAATCTGGCTGCACAAAGCCACGTAAAAGTTTCGTTTGAGCAACCCGAGTATACGGCAGATGTTGTTGCAACTGGAACCCTTCGGTTATTTGATGCAGTTCGCGATTACTGTCAGGAGGANAGGGCATCTGTGCGTATCTATCAGGCCGGATCCTCCGAAATGTTCGGCAGTGCTTTACCGCCACAGTCGGAAACCACAGCCTTTGAACCCAGAAGCCCATATGCTGTAAGCAAAGTTGCAGGCTACTGGTTTGCAAAAAATTATCGTGAGGCTTATGGCATGTTCATTGCCAATGGTATNTTATTCAACCACGAAAGTCCGTTGCGAGGAGAAACATTTGTAACGCGTAAAATCACCCGTGCGGTTGGACGCATAAAGTTGGGGCTGCAGGATAAACTATATCTTGGTAACTTGGATGCTAAACGAGACTGGGGATTCGCGGGCGACTATGTTGAGGTGATGTGGAAAATGTTACAGCACGATAAGCCAGATGATTTTGTTGTTGCTACCGGTGAAGCCCATTCCGTGCGGGAATTTTTAGAGTCATCCTTCGAACACGCAGGCCTTGATTGGAAAGGCCATGTTGAGATCGACCAACGGTATTTCCGCCCAACTGAAGTAGACCACTTGTTGGGTGATGCTTCAAAAGCGTCNCAAGACTTAAATTGGAGGCCGAAGGTAGATTTCAANCAGCTCGTGGCAATGATGGTTGATCACGATATGGTTCATGCTGAACGTGAAAAGCTTCTTGTGGATGCTGGTCATTCAGTTGGTCCTTTAGGTTTACCAAATGGCTAAAATTGATCGAGCCGCTCGTATTTTTGTTGCTGGTCATTCAGGTTTGGTGGGGAGCGCAATTGTACGGGCTTTAGAAAGAGCAGGATTCAGAAACCTTATTCTTAGATCGCGGAAAGAATTAGAGCTTACTAATCAAAGAGCCGTGGATGGTTTTTTTGATTCGGAGCGTTTGGATTATGTTTATTTAGCGGCTGCTCGCGTTGGTGGAATTAATGCTAATAAAACGTTTCCAGCAGAATTTATCTATCAGAATTTAACTATACAAAACCATGTAATTGACTCTGCTTACCGTTACGGAGTTAAAAAACTAGCTTTTCTCGGGTCATCCTGCATTTATCCAAAATTAGCGAAGCAACCTATTCTAGAGGATAGTCTGCTAACCGGCCCGTTGGAGCCAACTAATGAGGCTTACGCTNTAGCGAAGATTGCTGGAGTGAAGCTTTGTGAAGCATATAAACAACAGTATGGCTTCAATGCTATTTCGATTATGCCCACCAACCTCTATGGGCCAGGTGACAACTTTGATCTCGAAACTAGCCATGTTGTTCCTGCATTGCTTCGTAAAGCACATGAAGCAAAAGTAANTGGGTTGGAACGACTTNCAGTCTGGGGAACAGGGACACCACTGCGCGAATTGCTNCATGTTGACGATTTAGCTCATGCCTGTATTTTTNTAATGGATGTTTATTCTTCATCAACCCCGATAAATGTAGGCTGTGGCGAAGATATAAGCATCCAAGATTTAGCGATGACCGTAGCTGATGTGGTTGGCTTCAAAGGTGAACTTGAATATGACCATAGGCGTCCTGACGGGACACCCAAAAAGGTTCTTGATGTCTCTCGGTTGTTCAACCTTGGTTGGAAGCCAAGAATTAAACTTCGTGATGGGCTAGCAGAAACTTATAACTGGTACTGCGAAAATTGTGGTGCGCTGCAGCGGATTAATTAAATTTTGGAACCCAGGCCAACTAACTAAAGTGGGCTGTTTGGTAATCTGGATCTGAAGTAAGTTGAAGGCGCAAGGCGGGCCGAGTTGCTTTTTTGCGAACTGTATTGCTATCAAAGGCTAATAAGAAATAGGTATTTTGTGCACTATGTTAAATTGGGAATACAATGATGAAAATTAGGCCACCGTATTTGATGTTTCTTGGAGATGCGGGTGATCAGCTTGCAGCAAAAACGGCAAATGGTGTAGCTTTTTGGCGCCCAGATTGGTGCCTGGGNCAAGTGCGGCTTAAGGAGTGTAAGGCAGATATTGGACTGCCAGATATAGGGCTAGAGGATGCTGTGCAGAATGGAGTGAAAACGCTTATCATCGGGGTTGCTAATCAAGGTGGGTTTATAAGTGATGAATGGTCGCAAACTCTGCACAAAGCAGTTGACCTCGGATTGGATATAGCCAGTGGACTTCATGTGAGTTTGCGCACAGTACCTGGGCTCGAAGAGGCTGCAGAAGCTAAGGGTTGTCAGCTTTTTGATGTCCGTCATCCCGGCGAAAGATTTGATGTAGGACGTGGCCACAAGCGGTCGGGTAAACGATTATTAACTGTTGGAACAGATACGTCTGTCGGTAAAATGTTCACCACGCTTGCCATTGAAAAAGAAATGTCCGCTCGCGGTATCGACTGTAGCTTTCGTGCCACCGGTCAGACGGGGATTTTTATTGCTGGTGATGGTGTCTCTGTAGATGCGGTAGTAGCAGATTTTATATCTGGGGCGACTGAATCTCTCTCTCCAGCTAATGACCCGGGACATTGGGACTTGATTGAAGGTCAGGGTTCTATTCACCACGCAGCCTATGCTGGAGTAACCCTTGGTCTTATTCATGGTGCACAGCCAGATGTATTAGTTTTATGCCATGATCCCGGCCGCCCGCATATGCGGGGCACTCCAAGTATCCCCATTCACAGTCTGAATGAAACCATTGAAGCATGCGAAAAAGCAGCCCGCTTAACAAATAAAGATGTTAGAACAATTGGCGTTGCCATAAATACTTCAAGAATGTCGGATACAGCACGCCTACGAGAACTTGAGGTCGCGACCGAAGAGACAGGGCTCCTTGCAATTGATCCATTGCGTGAAGGAGTTGCCTCCATGGTGGATCAAATCATTTCATGAGGCTTGTAGCTAAGGCAGAGAAATGGAAACTCGCAGAGGTTTTTACAATCTCCCGTGGAAGCCGTACTGAGACCGAGCTCGTAACGGTAACGTTGTATGATGGAACTTTTGAGGGGCGGGGGGAATGCATGGCGAATCCTCGATACAATGAAACTCAAGAGAGTGTGCTTGCATGCATAAAGAAAGTTGATATTGATGATCAAATTGATAGGCAGAAACTGCAAACTCTTCTCCCCCCATGTGCTGCTAGAAATGCTATTGACTGTGCACTTTGGGACCTCGAAGCAAAACGGGCCGGTAAAAGAGTTATGGAATTATTTGGAATCAGTAAGAGTGCAACCCTAATAACTGCTTTTACGATAAGCGCAGATACACCCGATAAAATGGCTACTGCAGCCCGCCGAAATTCAGCAAGGCCGTTATTAAAATTGAAGATGAGTGGCGATGGGGATGTCGATCGCGTGAAAGCCGTTCGATACGGTGCTCCAAATGCTCGTTTAATTGTTGATGCTAACGAGGCATGGACTGAGGATATGGTCGAACCATTGGCCAAACAGCTTCAAGCTCTCGGTGTTGAGATGATTGAACAACCGCTTCCAAAAGGTGCGGACGGAGCGCTGGCGAACATTCCGCACATAATTCCGTTTTGTGCTGATGAGTCCTGCCATACTAGCCAAGACTTGGAACGTCTGACGGAGCTTTACGATATTATAAATATAAAATTAGATAAAGCCGGGGGTTTAACCGAGGCTCTTCGCTTGAAGAAAAATGCTAAAGCAAAGGGATTTAAAATCATGGTTGGTTGTATGATATCTACATCGCTCGCTATGGCCCCCGCTTACGTAGTGGCACATGGTGCTGAATACGTTGATATTGATGGTCCCTTACTTTTGGCGGAAGATCGTATGCATGGCCTTGAATTCGTGGGTAGCTCAGTATCTCCACCTAGTGAGTTCTTATGGGGATAATCTCAATGGCTTGGGGCGAGAGCGCTTTGAGAATGACCAGGCTCGTGCGATATTTTCAGCTCGGCGCTGGGCTGCGTAGCCTCTTGGAGGCCATACTGCCAGTAAGTTTGCTGCTCGATGAGCATTATTTGGAGTTCCACTTTTNTTCAATGTTCCGAAACGGTGTGGAAATTTCTTTTTGAGCTCTGCAAAAAATTTTCCATAGTTGCGTTTTGCAGCCCGTTTGGTGTAGCCGATGGCGGCTGTGGGAGAATAATTTTCGTGATGTTGAGCGTCAGCTATTGCAGAGCCAGTATTTCCATTCCGCAGTGCAGCATTCCAAATTTGAAAAACTTTATTTTGATAAGGGCCACTCTTGTTTTGGTTAGCGGAGTGATAGTGTCGTACAGCTAATTGCCATGTGCCGTGATTTTCCTTAAGGGCGGAGAGAAACTTGGCCGCGTAAGCCACATTGGTCGCNGGGTCAAAGCCAGCTTCTATAGTTTTAAAAGCGTTCGGGTGATAATGGAGGTTNACCTGCATGCAGCCAATATCGATATTTCTCTGTCCCTCTTTTCGAAGCTTCNGAACGTGCNGNATTGCATTTTGCCGATTATTGAAATGCTTCCCAATACCGCCGGCNTTCACTGTCCANGGCCAGGTAATGTTTGCCCGGTCTTCTTTTACCCATCGCCCACTCTCCTTAATTGATAATGCATNTAGAAGTTTATGGGGGATACCTAAACGGCGCTCCTCNTTAGCAATGGACCGAGCGCAAAAATTACTATTTTTTAANATGTTAGAATAGCTTAAAGGNGCAGCAGTTAGCCGCAAGGGGGCAGCGATGATTATCAATGCTAAGGCTGCTGCCAAAAGCCAAATTCCACAACGCTTTAACAAGTCGTCCAAAATTTTCTCCTNCAANANCCAAGGGTAAGCAAACCTTATGCCACTGTTNGTGCGAGAGTATTTTCAATGTTTATGAATGCGACTGACATACGGGNGTACACCGGAAAGTCGATATNCTNCCCAATGCGCAAGAGNTTCTGGCTCTTGCCATGACTTGCTTTTCGNTGTTAATGCCGTAATGATGACTGANCAATAGNCGNNAAATGGGCGCGTAGCTCAGCGGGAGAGCACTACGTTGACATCGTAGGGGTCGCTGGTTCAANCCCAGCCGCGCCCACCAACTNCAGTATTTGCAAACGTGAATGTGCTTTGCGTGGGCATATANTAGTATTAAGGNTTGGTTGNTNTCATTTTNNTTAATACGGCGGATATTTGTTGCNAGCTNTAGTTGTAAGTTAGTTNNTCAGTGCCATNNTAGCTTGTAAATCAAACTNGTNCTCTACGCCAAAAAATAGCAGCGGAGGCCATTGGTGTNNGCTTATTATTGGCTAGCATTTTNGGGTCAGGGATAANNGNGAGTTNCCNNCTGNAAAGGAATGATGCAANTGNCNTGCTAGGCAATACGATACTTACTGGCTGCATACTTGTTNANTNATTTTTATNTTCGGCCAGTTTGAGGNGCACATTTTTATCNCGCNGTGACTATTGGACANACCATGACTANTAGTTTTTCAGGAACAAATNTAACAAATGCANTCAGTTTNANAGGAGCACAAATATTTGGGGTTTTTGCTACAATCTNTGTTTGCAAATGGCTGTAGGCCAAGTCGAGGTAGAACTAAACTTTCTCCAAGGCATCTAAAAAATTTATTATATCTTCCTCATTATTGTAAATATGAACAGTCGCGCGTAAATGACTATCTTTATAGCTTACGCGGATTTTTTTCTTTGCTAATCCGAAGACTGCCTGTTCCGCGTCATGGCCAAGGTCCAAACTCACAATTCCTGCCCGCTTCTTCCAATCGCGAGGAGTACGAACTTTGAGGCCGCGTTGAAGGGCACTTTCAATGAGAAATGTACTTAACTCTCGGACACGAGATTCAATATGTTCAAGCCCAATATTACTTATAAATTCTGATCCACGCCGTTGCACATAGGTTCCAAGATAATTGGGATTCCCGTATTCAAAGCGATGCGCATCTGAAGCCAACGCAATATTATTTTTCATTCTGTCATTGGACTTAAATGTAAACTTTGCAGCATATGGAGGATCAATTTGAGGAATTAATTCTTTACGAACATAAAGAAAACCAGCTCCGGCAAGGCTAAACATTGCCTTGTGCCCCCCCGCGCTAAGAGCATCAACTCCTAATTCGGCGATCTTTTGGTTAATAATGCCAATTCCCTGAACTCCGTCCACGAACAATAGGACGTCGTGCTCATGAGCTAGTGATGAAAGCGCCTGCAAATCAGCACGNTGGCCAACGCCATATGTGACCCACGCAACCGTAATAACACGGGTTTTAGCNTCTATGAGNTTTTCATATGAATCTAAAGGAAATATATTGTCNTNATCNTCTTGCACCCAACGTATTTCTACTCCCCGACTTTCCAAGTGCCTCCACGGAAAGGTATTATTCTCATGCTCTCCGCAGCTTAGAATGACGTTATCTCCTGCTCCCAGTCCAATGCCTTGAGCAAGAATATTTATGCCCTCAGAGGTATTTTTGGTTAAAGCTATACATTCTTTTGGCGCACCAAAGGTGGAGGCAACTGTAGCCCGCGTGCGTTCTATCTCATCCATGGAAAATGCACCGATTCCNGCATCGTCATAAACCATTTGAAGCCATTCCTGCGTGGCCTCGGCAACACANGTGGGTAGGGCACCTTTGTTTGCACCATCAAGATAAATNTAATCTCTGGTTGCCGGAAATAAATTCCGAATTGTTTCCCAGTCAGGAGCACTATCAATTGTCATTTTCGTTGTCCCTTTTAGCCTCTATTCTTGTTTTTAATTCACGTGCTACGGAAGCCGATATTTTTGAAGCAGGCACAAGCACATGTCCATCAAAAAGGCGTCTTTGCGAACGATACACCCCAGCTTTACTACAATGCCAGCCGGTTGCTGCTTTTTTAATATCGACCGAAACTGCCAGTATACCAGATGGATGAGTGATTACGACATCATCNTCNTTATCTTTTGAGGGTCTCGCGATCTCATGCACTACTGAACCCGTAATGCGCGCCGCTACAGCTGTACAGATAGAGCCGGTAGATGGTAATGCTCTATGACAATTCCCCGCTGATATCATACGTGCAGTAAAGTCGCTTTCGGTGGATTTATANACCTNACCCGAAAGTGACGGGCTGTCTTGAGGGGGGNTTACCCAAGCTATTTTTGGTACCACTGCAGGCACATTCTGTGGCTTTTCCGACAATCCCATTAGTACTCCAGCTTGACACCTCAAATGTTCAAGCTCTGACATAAGATTTTTATCATCATCAATTTGAGCAGGAAGTTCTTTGCCCGTCATGCCTATATCTATACCGCGTATGAAAGCGACAGCAAGTGTTGCGTCAACTAATGAAGCTTTTATTAGTGAGCCATCACGTCTTGTGAGCTTATCAATAATATTGTTACTGGGCAGTAAATTGCCGGTATTTGTGCCGCCAGGGTCGAGAAATTCGTTTCGTACAGGCGAATGANATCCTGTAACACCAGGCAATTCGAAATCTCCATCTACTGCTGATTTTCCATCATCAATATAAAATCGTGAGTCGAAGAGTACACCNGTGTTNGTACTGCGCACTCGAACGACAACTTCTCCATTTTGTTGACTTATNAGTCCTTCGTCNTATGCAAAGGGTGCAGCCGCTGAGGCCATGTTGCCACAGATATTACTGTAAGCAACCCAGCTTTCTCTTGGAGAGACCTGACAAAATGTGTAGTCGATATCCACACCTGGAGTCTTGGATTTTTCAACTACTAGAANTTTAGAAAGCGAAGAAATTCCCCCTCCCATACCATCCAGCTGTCGGCTGTGGGGGTCTGGACTACCCATGGCAGCCAGAAAGATTTGTTTCCAGTCATCCTTATTTTCGGGGAGGTTTTTTCGTAAAAATGCCAATCCATTGCTAGTACCGCCGCGAACAAAAGCTGCTGGTATCTTTAACTGTTGCATCTAAGTAGTCCTCGGGCAAACGGAGAGAACGTCGACGNGCAGAGATTTTTCTAAACTAAGGTGGGTCAATAATTTACAAAATTAACCTAAGTGGCAAAGCTGTATGGAAAAACTCCTCTGACAAGTGAGCTCTGAAATTATGTAAAAACGCTTGTAATATAATTAGAAGTATTATTTCATTCCATGCCTATCGCATTGACGTCAAGGGCTTAGCTAATATTACATAAAGAATATTTGAAGGCTGAAGATGGCATTAACTGGAATGCTCTTGCAATGATGTAGGGGTTCTCCAGATTATTCGGCGGTTTTTATGGATTGACCGACTTTCAAGTTTCGCTTTGCATTCATACGTAACTGGTGGGCCAAGCTTCAAGTAAATGTTCTCCTATGCCATTTGAAAGACGGTCTCGCTGGGTGTCCAACATATCAATCAAATAATCACGGGTGTCGCGCGGATCTAGAACTTCTTTGACACCATAAACTGAGGCGAGGCCGTAGGCGGAAGTATCGCGGGCCATTTCTTTCAGATGTTGTGCAAATCGATCAGGATCTTCTTTATCTAAATTTTCTCCATAAACCACAGAGACCGCAGAGNGAGGGTCCATGAAACTCACCTCAGCCGTGAACCACGCTGCNACTTCTTCAGCCGTGCCGCCAGCCCCCATGTTGATAAATCCCCTGCCATAACTTTTCCTTAGGATGATACATANCTTTGGCACCGTGGTCTGTAGCATTGCGTTCATCCAGTTGATCACTTTTCCGATAATCCCAGATTTCTCAATGTCCGGACCAATAAGAAAGCCTGGTTGGTCCTGCAGGAATACTAAAGGGATATTGTATGAGTCACAAAGAACAAGAAAATTTGTNACTTTTGAGCAGCTCTGTGCATCCATGCAGCCGCCTTTAAATTGTGGGTTATTTGCAATAAAGCCAACAGACTGACCGTCAATGCGAGCCAATGCAGTGGTAATGGAGCGACCAAATTGTTNTTTGATTTCAAAAAAACTATTTTGGTCTGTAATAGTTTTAATAATATTTCGAACGTCGTAAGTTTGCGCCAGCGACTCTGGCATCATTNTTAAGATATCTTTGCAACCATCGCCGGAGCCTTCGGGCACAGAGACAATCGGTGCTGTTTCATTTTGGTGNCTGGGCAAATAGCTCAAAAANTTTTTTATAACATCAATTGCCTCTTCGTCGGTGTTTGCTACTGCGTCTGCAAAACCGGTTTGGGATGCATGAATACGCCAGCCACCCAAATCCTCCCCACTTANATTGTGACCAACAGCNTTTGACACCATGCGTGGACTAGCAACAGCCATCACTGCGCCCTTACGNATAACATTGAAATCTGAGCATACTGCGTGCCAGGCACTCGAGCCGAAACACATCCCTAGTTGGGCTGACACCCACGGTGCTTTTCGACGNCGTAGGAAGCGAGGNCCTTCAGCTGTNAATCCCATACCTTCACCCATGACATCGGGCATTCTTACGCCAGTAGATTCTCCCAGAAAAACTACNGGTATACCCCNNTTGTTCCCTGTGTCTTTGACGTGGGACATTTTTTTATTGTTTGTGTAACTGGAAGAAGATCCTTTCACNGTGAAGTCATATGCTACAGCTCCNACTTTGCGGCCNCACACCTCACCAAATCCGCATATTTTACCATCACGGGGTGTCTCTTCTTTCATGCCGGCAAGGTAGGACGTCCCGAATAAACCNGTCTCNCGGAAGGTTTTTTTATCGAAAAGGTAATCAACACGTTCTGTGGCATTGAGATGACCAGAAGCTTTTCGTTTTTTGAGTTTTTCAGCACCTCCCATTGCATTCGCTTTTCTGCGCCGTTCTTCAAGCTCTTTAATCTTCTCTTCAAATGCCATTGCGTCCTCTCGGAGTTTCAAATTTCTATATGGGCACGATGTCNAAGGCTATGCTGATCCTTTGTGTATCAGAATGGAACGGCACGGTTCGATGCATAAAATAGGATGGAAACAACACCATTTGCCCGACCTTTGGTGTAATAAGCCGAAGCGGTCCCGAATGGTCAGGTAGCCCATATCCAGAAGCACCAAATTCGATCCATCCGGCGTGAGTTTCATCTGCAGTTCCAATCTCGGCTGGNACTTGGACGTAATATACGCCACTAATCCATGCGCTTGGATGGNTGTGGGGCAGTTGGTAGCCCTCCGCATTTAATAGNGTCGACCAGCAATCTAGGCGAAATTTATTNGGTTTGGCCCGGAAATATGGGTGGTTTGGTTGTGGTATAAGTGATGCCAAATATTCGTTTAAAAATTGATGAAGTGTNGAGACAAAACTTTCCACGATGGGGTTATCAAATATCGAAAGCTCACCACTTTGTTGTCCGCCACGTGTTGATTTCGCGGGAGGGTCTGTTCGTAGCGTTGGGTTTATTTTCAGCGCCTCAGCCAAGTTNCTAGTATACTTTAGCCTATCGACATGACCCTCGGGCAACGGCAACTCTACAATTGAAATATCACGATAAAGATTAGTAATTTGGTCAGCCTTTTCTTTCTCGCCTGCTAATTGGTGAAGTATTGTTTTATAAGCCATNGCTTGNGTATGGCCNGGGGTATGGCTGAGAANAGTGTCCAAGCTTACTGCCGCTGTTTCGAGATCACCTTGGCGCATAAGACAACCCGCTNNGCCAAGAGCTGATTCAANCATGTCAGGCTGTAATCTGAGCGCAGTATTAAACTCGGTGAGTGCATCAATGTCATTGCCATCTTCTACGTGACAAAANCCAAGGTATTGAGCGAGGGATGCTTCATCCGAGGGCTGAGAAAAGATCTNGCGATATGCGGTTATGGCCTCGCTAAAGTATTTNAGNCTGCGCAGTACTTCGGCCCTTTTTACCAAAGTTGGTTTATGCGAGGGATCGAGTAAAATCGCAGTGTCAAAGGTTTCTAATGCGTCTTCNAAAGCTCCAATTTGTAATAAGACGCCACCTAGTCCGGCGTGGGCAGCCGCGTAGTTAGGTTCGAGCTCGATAGCTTTTTGATAAGCTTCAATTGCTCCGGACCAGTCTCGAGCTAATTCTTTTGCAAAGCCAAAGTTGCGCCAACACACACCGTAGTCGGGTGCAAGGTGAAGGGCTTGGGCAAAGCAANAAANCGCTTCTTTCAATTTACCGGTGTCTGCTAGCATCACGCCAAGGTGATCTAAGGCATTTGGGTTTTCAGGATCAATGTCAAGAGAACTCTTAATGGAGTATATAGCAGCCTCAATGTCACCTTTTTGCATCAATACAACACCAAGTAGATGAAGGGCGTCGCTATTGTNCGGTTCAATTTTTAGGGCATGACGATAATTACCCTCAGCTATTTCTATTTCACCGGCTTGATGGGCACNAAATCCAGCTTCCAAAATGGGGCGTACTCGNTCTTNCATCAANAGGCGCTGACACTTTCTTGNTGGGGGATCAGATCAAAAGCTATTTGCAAAAGGTTAATAATNTTATTATGCATATCTNANGAGNCTTTGGGTTAAGCCCACATAGTTTCATNATGATNTAATACTAGTTACNGCATCATTTNTCCCATTTGATAGNAAAATCTGTTAAATTAAAACCCAAGTNTTAGAAAAGGGTATGTATTATGAATAATGAAGCTGTCTTCGAGGAAATCCGTAGCGATTACCCGGCAACAAAAAAGCTAACATATTTTGATGCAGGTGCTAGGTCACTGGTCTCGGTTCAGACNCGTGCCGCACTTGATAAACTGGTTGACTCGCAATTGTACGAAGGTGGCGACAAGCCAGAAATGTTTCGCCTTATTGAACGTGTTAGGGAAAAGTTTGCTCGCTTAATCAATGCAAGTTCGGACGAAATTGCTTTTATGAAGAACGTTTCAGATGGTCTGAATACAATTGCNGGCTCAATTCCTTTTAAACCTAATGATAATGTTGTTCTTACGTCTGATCTTGAACATCCAAATAATGTTTACCCTTGGTACAACATCCGTGATAANTCGCAGGTGAAAATAATNGATGTACCNAGNGTAAACGGTCAGATTGATGTTGAGGGCATGATAAANGCCATAACCCCCAGCACCAAGCTTGTAACCTGTTCTACCGTAACATANTCNCCTGGANTGCGGACTAATGTGCCTAAACTTGGGAAGGCCTGNAGGGACCGTGGTGTATTTTTTCTGGTAGATGGNGTGCAGTCGTGCGGTGTTTTGAAGACAGATGTTGAAGAGCTAATGGTGGATGCCATGGCCGTTTCTACACAGAAGGGACTGCAGGGTCTTTACGGCATGGGATTTTTGTATTGTAGAATGGAAGCAGCCAACGCACTTCGCCCGGAACGTTTGGCGAGGTTTGGCGTTAACCTCGGTGATGACACNCACGAGGCAGCGGCTGGTGATCAAGAATTCGACCTGATGCCGGGNGCACGACGCTTTGAGGTNGGCAATTATAATTTTCCTGCCGCTGCTGCAACTGAACCAGCACTAGATCGTATGCTTGAGCTTGGCTCAGCAGCAATTGAAGAAAGAAATTGTCGATTGGCGCGCCGACTTGCTAGCGGCATGCATCAACTCGGCCTTGACGTTTGCGGTGATCTTGACGACCCACTTCGTACACACATTGTCACAGTAGGAGAGATGGATCTGGAAAATCATGAAAGCGCAGGCAGNGGTGAATTACAGTCGCTGTTTGATTACTTGTGGGCCAATGATGTTCGGCTTTCAATCAGACGTGGGGTGTTGCGGTTTGGCATACATTTTTACAACAATGATGAAGACGTGGATCGTGTCCTTGACTTGACTAAGAGTTGGCAAGAACAAGCAGTAGCAGCCTAATGCGTTTTTGCGTCTAGGTAAGATGAACGTTTTATCATGTAAATTCCACTAGCTGCGATCACTGCGCTTCCTACAAACACCCAGGNATCAGGTATATGGTTCCAAAACACTGAGCCAAAGAGGATTGACCATAGAAGCGCTGAATACCGGAAGGGTGAAATTAGCGCTGCTTCTCCNTAGCGCAATGCCTCAATAATTAAAAAATGAGCACCTGCATTCAGAATACCATTAATAAGGAATAGCGNTGCATCTACCCAGCCCAGNTTGTTCCAACCAAGCGGGATAGCAAGGAGGCTTGCAAGNGTGACTATGATGGTGGACCAGAANAAAATAGCGATTGACGTCTCAGAGCCAGATATTTTCCGTGTGATAATATCACGGAATGCGGCGAAAATCGCAGCACAGATCGGGAGTATGAGAAACCATTCAAAATTCGGTGCGCCAGGGCGCACGATAATTAACATCCCAGCAAAGCCAATAAGGACCGCCATCCATCTCCGCCATCCCACCTTTTCATTGAGTAAAGGCCCTGACAGAGCCGCTACAAAGAATGGCCCAGTNAAGGCTATTGCTGTGAAAGTGGGAAGNGGTAGAACNTGTAAACTCCATATAACAAATATTGCAGTTCCAAAAAAAATTGCACCCCTAANGATTTGACCAGGCCAGTAATTTACCNGCANCGCTTCCCAGCCGGTTACAAATCGGGCGTAGATAAAGATNGCGACAAGCGCGCCTATATGGCGCAGGGTCAATACCTGCCAAACCGGATACGCTTCCGTTAAAATTTTGCTCACTGCGTCGCTGGTCACTAGTACAGCTGAGCCAATAATCATCAACCAAATACCGCGGAGATTATTTCTTTGTCGCGCTNCTGTCATTTTTTTTTAGGTCTATAAACGTCCATTGTAGTCGTATCTCGTAAGTATCAATGATGANCAATACAANGACAAAAAGGTTAGGTGCATAAAGTNAANTTCATAATTTCTATTTAAATTNAATNAATACGAAAATGATTGGCATGGTTTCTNGCTTACTTNNCCATTGTATACTNATCANATGAAGGTGNACTCNGTGGGCTCGCGCACTGGTTATGTAACTACCTAGGTAGACANTCANTCCGCACTGCTTGAAAATGGNGAAACATCACGACTATCTAGCACTAAGTGGATTAATGCTGGCCCGTCATGAGCCATTGCTCCGGCTANAGCATCGGGAAATTCTTCTGTCTTCGCAACTTTAAAGCTCGCCATTCCGTAGCCTTCTGCAAGCTTTGCAAAGTCCGGGCTATCTAGCAATGTTCCGTANTGGAAATCGGCTCCAAATCGTTTTTGTTGATGGGTTAAAATGGATCCCCAAGCGCTGTTATCNCAAACGATAACCTTAACCGGAAGCCCCTCTTGTACAATGGCAGCACACTCATGCCCTGTCATAGTGAANCCTCCATCTCCGACCCAAACGAATACTGTTTTATCNGGTTTTGCGATTTGGGCACCTATCCCACCTGGCACACCATAGCCCATCGCACCGGATACTGGTGAGGCCTCAATATCCGGTTGGTTAAANCGGTAATAACGAGAAATCCAACGCCCAAAACTGCCAGCATCCGATATNTTGATGCAGTCTTGCGGCACCTTATCAATAAANTGCATTATTACTTTGGCCATATCTACTGCGCCAGCAACNTCGATCTCACCTGGCTGGGCAAATNTNACTTCTTCATNATGAACTTTATCCCGCCATTGGATTCTCTTTTTAGATGGAGCCGCAACCCCTTTTGTGAGGGCCTCAAGGGCCGGCATCACATTGGANGCTATTGCGACATCAGCTTGCCACTGAGAAAACTCTGATGGGTCGGGATACACCATNACTAATCTTTGATNGGGTTGGATCATAGTATAATCGTTTACGGTAACGCTATCCATCCGAGTGCCCATAGCTATCAACAAATCGCAATCGGATAGAGCAGCTTCTTGAAAAGGAATTCGATTGATACCAAGGTGTCCAAAATTAGCCCCATGATCGCTTGGAAACGTATCTTGCTGTCGGTAGGCAGTGAAAACGCCAACACCACTTGCGTCTGCAAAATNGACCAATGCCTGCGTCGCNATTTCCCAGCTAATCATCTCCCCGGCTACCAGGATGGGATGGTGAGCAGTGTCAATCAGCCTTATTGCCTCCTTAACTGCTATTGGATCGACCCCTGCGCGAACAATAGCAGCNTTTGCCGGGATAACGGGTTCTCCTTCAGGTCCGTCTAGAATATCTTTTGATATAGCAACGACAACAGGGCCCGGCCGGCCACTGATGGAGAGATCAAGGGCCCGTGCAGTGACCTCAGCAATTTCATCATAGGAGTGNACATCAAAGACCGCTTTAGCGATCGGTTGATACATAAGATGATAATTTATNTCTTGGAAAGCTTCGCGCCCTTGCTGTGGTTTTGGAATATTNGAAATGAAGAAAACAAGTGGTCGTGANGCTTGCATAGCCGTGTGAATTCCCACNGTGGCGTTACAAGCACCCGGTGCACGGCTTGCGAGCATACAAGCGGGTTTTTTGGCAAACTTTGAGTAGGTCTCACAAGCAAAAGCCGCAGAAGATTCTAGCCTAGTGGGAACTGCGCGGACCTTATTTCGATTGCGGCTGAGTGCTTCTAAAATCGTAGTGTTAGTCCCGCCTGGAACAAAGAACACCGTNTCCACATCTCGCGATAACATTACATCAACGACTANTTCACCACCATTCATNCCAAAAANCCTCTAATTATTGCACCNGACNATACTGCTTCTAATAGCGGNCAACACCATAAACAAAATAATTTAGTATGGCTACGGTCTGGTGTTTANCTGTCCGTAAGGCTGTTTTTCGTNGTTAACATGCGTGGNCNTAAACGCCNNATAAGTTCNAAAATTATTTTCAAATCNAATTTGAAAGATGGCGGCTGACCCTNTGANNTTCAAANTCAATAATACTATTTGTTCTGNGTGGTNTTAACNCGATTGAGATAANAAGCTTGTAATGCCTGGTAAAATTGTGAAGCCGCAATTTCATCNGCTGCCAATCGATTAGCAAGAGGGGTCCAATGGCCATCACAAATTTGATAATATNGCGTCCAGTCCTCAGGTNTTGCGAGAACTGGAAGCAGGTCCATCANGCTGGTATTGGGGTGTTGNGATANNAGCTCTTTAAGGTCTCGNTGTAGTTTAAAGGGCTTACCTTGCCTCATGTAAAGAAAATCACCAGGTCTTGGAATCAGCACGATGAGTATNGGCCGCTTACCTGCAGATTTTCGCAATTGTCCAAAAATGTATGAGAAACGCTTCCAGTCCGAATCATCATAATCGGCNTANCCAGAATANTTNAATATAAATTTCCGACCGTGTATTTTTGCTCCNCTCCACTGGCGTACNAACCCAANTACGTATTCGATCACATTTACNGAGTGCGTGAAATTCCGGAANACTTGACGAGCGCCACGCGAGAATGATTTTCTTTTTTGACGCTCAGGTGCATCACCGAGTTCGGCTTCGTTGAANTAATAAAGTTCATAACCGTAGTTTGTTTCGGCAAAATAGGGACGATAGCGATGACCGAAGGCCGAATGGCCAAACTTGGGGCTGTCNTCAAGGAAGTCATTGCCAGGAAAAAGCCCTATTATAATACCATCGTGTTTAAATTTTTTTGCGAAATTTTTGTAGAGTAACANGTATTGTGTAGGGCCAAATATGCCGGCATTGCCAAAATTCATATGCGCTATGCCTGTCGTCTCCTCNAGCATGTTAGTCCAACGNTCTTCATTCTTNAGTCCAAATCCTTCTGTAAATGAATCGCCGAGAACTACTACCCTTTTTNCCAGACTATCAATATCGCGTTCCCGGTCGCGCATCCCGTGGGAATTAGCCGTATAGACTGCGCGATAACATTTTCGAACATGATCATAGCGTGAGTGTGGTTCATGCCAAACACCCCAAATAGGGTTAATGTCGGACCAAAATGGTTTAAAAGCTGGGATTTTATAATTTGGNAAATTAGCCGGAAGATCAAACAGACGTGTCGCGAGNGCGCTGAATATTTCNAAGGTAACNAGAANNCTNATTACTGTAAGCAAGAGATTTTTGAATGCTGTTTTGGCCNTNTTTANCATTATNGNTACTCGCTAGTTGCCGACGGATNAAAGNCNTTTGANGGCNGNAATATTCTTGGTTACTTCAACTTAATCAGGCTAGTTTATAACAACTTTGCCNTAGTTACTTTAATGNAGCTTAGTCCAATNANTATGCATGTGACAGATAGAAACGCTTCTTCAATTTAAGGCTATAACTTTGTACTGTNTTGTCTACGATATCGATGAGTAGCTTACCTATACTCGCTGCGTCTANTTTTTAACANTAGGGATGGTTGGAGNTACAATTTGGTGNGTTTACAAAACTGTCATAANTTCAATGANTTTAGNTTGCTAGCAAAACGACGTTTGCCCGGGCCGATCTTTCATTATATTGATGGTGCTGCAGATGATGAGTTGACATATCGACGTAATACTGAGGCCTANNACGATGTTGACCTCATTCCAAATGTCCTTGCGGGCGTCCAANACGTAGATATGTCAGTGGANGTAATGGGGCAGCAACTTGATATGCCGCTTTATTGCGCCCCTACCGCTCTTCAGCGATTNTTTCATNATNAAGGTGAGAGAGCCGTAGCNCGAGCAGCAGCNAAATATGGAACTATGTTTGGAGTTTCCTCATTAGCTACTGTCACTGTTGAGGAGATNGCAAAAATCACAGATACGCCNAAGATGTTTCAATTTTACTTTCACAAAGATCGTGGATTGAATGATGCATTGCTAGAGAGGGCAAAGGCAGCTAANTTTGGTATTCTCGCATTGACTGTTGACACAATTACAGGTGGGAATAGAGAACGTGACTTGCGNACGGGGTTTACCTCGCCTCCGAGACTTACGCCGGNCTCGTTGCTGAGTTTTGTNACTCATCCCGGATGGGCGTGGAACTTCTTGACAAAAGAAAAATTTGATATGCCGCATCTNTCAGGTCANGTAGAGGCTGGCACCAATATGGCAGTATCCGTNGGTGATTATTTTTCAACNATGCTNGATCAATCGATGAATTGGAAGNATGCNGAGAGGCTTTGCTCTCAATGGAATGGTCATTTTGCATTNAANGGCGTAATGAGNGTAGAGGATGCAAAGCGTGCTGTTGATATNGGATGTACGGGTATCATGGTTTCCAACCATGGAGGCCGCCAGTTGGATGGGTCAAGAGCGCCGTTTGATCAACTTGCTGAGATTTGTGATGCAGTAGCCGACAAAATTGATGTTNTTTGTGAAGGGGGGATCCAGCGGGGTACTCANGTGCTAAAGGCCCTTTCAATGGGCGCGAAGGCATGTTCAGGCGGGCGCTTGTATCTCTATGCTCTATCAGCTGCAGGTCAAGCCGGGGTAGAAAAAGCCCTAGGAAACTTAAGAAACGAAATAGAGCGTGGNATGAAACTCATGGGGGTAACAAAGCTCGACGAACTCAACCGTNAAAATCTACGCTACAAGAATGAAAAATCTAAATGCGTCTGAAAATAGAAAGGTTCTCAACATTTTTTTAACCGAAGTATTCTGACTTTTGTTACCTGTTTTGTGTGTGGGGGGTATTCTGGTTTAGTTTTTTTGAAGTTTATCCTCAGCTTTGAACTCAAATCTTAGTCTTTTTTAATTGCTCAGTAGCACTATNAATACCGCCATGTAGGCGTACATATTTAACAGGAGTGTAAGGTCAAATTCATGAATTTAGTCCGTGCCTGCTTATTAATCGTTTCATGTACTTTTGTTTCGGGGTGCCATAATTATTCCTTAAATTCAGAGAGTGATGCTGCTAGCAGATGGCTTGCTACGGATATAACCCAATATAGACAAGCAACTTCTTCTGTCGGACAATTATCAACCCAGGTGCCAATCGATGTGAGGTTGGCACAGTCAGATTTATCTTTNTTCGCTCAAGTTTTCGACCGAGTTCGCACATTGTATGTTCATGAAGTGGACAAGGAGTCGCTTTTGNTAGCAGCAGCGGAGGGTATGCGTAAGAGCGTACCTGACCCANGTAATGTTAGTAATCGCGTGTTAGTTGATTCGGCGATCCAAGGNATGCTGGCATCTTTAGATCCATACAGCAGTTATCTTNATGCCGCGCATTGGCGAGCGCTTAGAGATCAGACAAGCGGAGAATTCGGGGGCATAGGCATTCAGGTCCGCATGGGTCAAGGGTATATCGAAGTTATTTCGCCTATCGATGGAACGCCAGCTGCAGCTGCCGGCGTGCAACCAGGTGATCATATCCTGAGTGCTGATGGGAAATCATTCGCAAAAATGGCATTGCGAGACGCGGTGCTGATATTACGCGGCCGTCCGGGAAGTATTGTGAAACTTGCTATAAAGCGGCAAAAACTACCNAGATTTAATCTGTCAATTGAAAGGGCGATTATAAAAGTCGCTTCCGTTCGTGTTTCTCTTAAGAAAAACATTGGTTACATACGTGTAAGTAGGTTCTCTGATCGAACTGGAGCGGAAGTCCAAGCGGCTATTTCGACTATTTGGGATAATCTTGGAAATAGTCTTAAAGGTTTTGTGTTAGACCTTCGCCGAAACCCGGGGGGGCTATTTGATCAATCGATTGAGGTGGCCGATTTATTTTTAGACAAGGGNCGTATCGTTTCTACGCGAGCTCGTAGCAGTGATTTTCACTACCGAGCTACAAAGGGTGATTTTTCCCGGGGGAGGCCATTGGTAGTGCTGATTGATAAGGGTTCTGCCTCNGCCGCAGAGATAGTAGCAGGTGCTTTAAAAGACAACCTGCGTGCGACTTTGATAGGATCTCGGACTTTTGGGAAAGGCTCNGTGCAGACAATTTTGCCNCTTTCGGCTGAGGAGCNNCTNAAATTAACAACGTCTATTTATCTGACGCCNTCGGGTCGCACAGTCNAGGGTGGTATTACACCNCATATCGAGGTGTTGTCAGGCAANAAAGAGAAAACTGATGCNCAGCTTNAACATGCTCTAGACTGGCTCCGTCGACGATAATGTAGTTACTATTATTAAAAATTCCGGGTGACATATTCACCTTTTGACTTTCNCAATAAAGCGGGTGCTAGGTCATCTGNGGTGATCTCATTNAGNCTTTTNTTCTTTACATGCTCCATAAGAATCGTCATGGCAGCTGTCAGCTCATATATATTTCCGTCAAGGTTTTCGTCATCNAGTGCTTGAGANAGCCCAAGTTGTGCGCTGTTATAAATCATTTTTGGGNNNACTAAATATTTTCCAATACGAGTGCGGTTTCGGATTNTAGATTGAGTNNCGGTTCGATTCTCTAGGAGATCACGACAGTATTGTTCCTCTTCTGANAAACCNCCCCGGCATTGTAANGGACGAGCGGAGTGTATTGTGCAACGGTTANCCTTTAAAAATACGCANGCAAGCTTTTTATCAAACCNANGGTTAGAGGATTTCCCTGCAACCTTTTGCGAATGAATTTTTATTCTCTTCGCAAGCGATAGAATGCTTTTTGCATTTTTCATTTTTAAAATATATGAGAGCACTTTNAATAACTCAGGCCATGTAACGGATACATTCTGGTGACAACACCATGAACANCCCTTGTGGCAAGCATAANTTGGTTGTTCCGATTNCAAATCAGCCCACAATGCATCCGTTTNATTGATCACGGCATCAGCTATTTCAACTANGTGACTTTGATCTTTGCCCCTCGNCAACTGGGCCTTGCTATCGCAAAAAATGGCTTCTAACGTGGCGGGTTCTATGAGGTTTTTTATCCACTTCTGAGGGTTTGACTTAACNGAACCTTTCAATCGTCTGGAACCCCATGTTTTTGGCAGCATGAATACACTCTTAGCCTGTAAAGTTTGTGAAACCTGTTAGCCTTGCNGTGCAAAGCTTGTGCCATGGCACCCTAGTTGCCGTACAAAATACTGCAAATCACGATGGCNGCAGCAATGCCGGCNACATCAGCTAGCAATCCAGCAGCCAGTGCATGACGGATGCGACGAATCTGTACTGCTCCAAAATAAACCGCAAGCACATAGAAAGTTGTCTCTGTGGAGCCTTGGAGCGTGCTCACAAGATATCCTGTATAACTATCGGGGCCTATAGCAGGATCTTGGATCGTTGATGCCAGAATACCATATGCCCCTGAACCTGATAGCGGGCGTAATATTGCCATAGGCAAGGCATCGGCAGGTAGGCCTATATATGAAGTGATCAAGCCAAGGGGATCTATTAATAACTCCATTGCTCCACTTGTGCGGAACATCCCGATTGCCACCAGTATTGCAACTAAAAATGGAATGATACGTACAGCAATCTCGAAGCCATCTCTGGCACCATCAACAAATGACTCATATATTTTAACACCGCGAATATAGCCAAATGTCAGTAAGCTCAACACAAGGCTCGGAATGATCCAAGGAGAGATAATGCTGCCAAAAGAAATTGTGATTGGGATTAATAAGAAAACCGTGCCAAGCGCAAGAAATGTCGCCCATAATGGATAGGTTTGCCCTTGATCAACGATCGCAGCAGCCTCTGCAATAATTGGATTTCGTTGAGACTGTGGCTGTATTTTTGACACTTTGCCGGTTTTCTCTCCGCCTATTTCAGGGATTGCGACGCGCTCCTTTGCCCAAATTTTTGCGAGGTATTTTGCTGCTATTATTGCAACAATGGTTGAACAAACGGTGGCAAAAAGCGTCGTCGGCACTATGCCGGCGGGGTCAGTTGAGCCGGCAGCAGCACGTAACGCGATGACGCCGGTCGGTAAGATGGTTATTGAGGAGGTGTTGATTGCAAGGAACAGGACCATTGAATCTGTCGCTGTTCCTTTGTGTGGGTTGATACGATCAAGCTCCTGCATTGCACGAATACCAAAAGGGGTGGCGGCGTTGCCCAGCCCCATCACGTTGGCTGACAAATTCATTATCATTGCCCCCATTGCAGGGTGTCCATCTGGAACATCAGGGAACAAGCGGACCAAAATAGGCCTCATCAGCTTAGCGATGATTGTTAGCAGTCCGCCATTTTCTGCAACCTTCATCAAACCTAAAAAAAATGCCATGACGCCTATGAGGCCTAACACTAGGGTGACAGAGTCTTTGGCAGAATCGATGATCCCCGCCCCCAGCGTCTGCATTGCCGTAGGCGTTCCAGCCATAACAGTTTCAGTGAGTTGACGCCAGCTCGCGACTAGAAATGAGATTAAAACAATGGAGAAAAAAATTGCGTTCATATTGCTGATTAGACCTCGGTCTTGTGGAAACCCAACAGGCTGCGGTAGAAGAGCGGCGCGTTATTATATTTCACATACAATTGAAGGAACTTTATCATGACTGGTCCGTTAGAGGGTTTGAAAGTTTTAGATTTAACACGCATTCTNGCGGGACCAAGNTGCACCCAGATATTGGGNGATTTGGGAGCTGAGGTNATCAAGATAGAGCGTCCAGGTGTNGGCGATGACACCCGCAGCTTCGCCCCTCCTTTNNTTCCTAACAGCGCTGGTGAAGATAGNAGTGAAAGTGCCTATTTTGNAGGAGCTAATCGCAACAAGCGTTCTATNACACTNAACTTGGCAGATCCGGANGGACAGGCGTTAGCACGCAGATTATTGTCNGATTGCGATATTTTAGCAGAAAATTTTAAGACGGGAACGCTGAAAAAATACAATCTTGGTTACGAGCAACTTAAGGAAGATTTCCCGGGTCTCATTTATTGTTCCATAACAGGTTTCGGTCAGACTGGTCCTTATGCCTTACGTCCCGGTTATGATGCACTGATTCAGGCAATGGGAGGCGTTATGAGTTTAACAGGTGCACCGGATGGCGAACCGATGAAGGTCGGAGTATCAATTGCTGACTTAATGGCTGGAATGTATGCTTGTGTAGGGATACTGGCTGCTGTGCGGCACAAACAATNAACTGGNCAAGGCCAGGCTATTGATATTGGAATGTTAGATACTCACGTTGCTTGGCTCGCTAATCAAGGTATGAATTATCTNGCGACCGGCCAGAACCCGGAACGNCTNGGAAATAATCACCCGAATATCTTGCCTTATCAAGTTATGCCCACAGCTGATGGGTATATCGTATTATCAGTGGGAAATGATGATACCTTCGAGAGGTTCTGTGATGTCGCTGGTTGCAAGGAATTATTAAAAGACGAGCGGTTTTCGACCAATGTCGAGCGTGTAAAAAACAGAAATTACACTACACCCGTTCTAAATGAAATCACGAGACAGAACTCCTCTGCTTGGTGGCTAGAAAATCTTGAAAAGTCAAAAATCGGATGTGGGCCTATTAACAGTCTTTCGGAGGTTTTCAGTGACCCCCATGTATTGGCGCGCGAGATGCTTATTGAGATGAAGCATCCCGCAACAGGTGATGAAAGGGCAAAAATGATAGCTAGTCCGCTTAAATTATCGGAAACTCCAGTGAGTTACCGCCTACCACCACCATTATTGGGTGAGCATACAGATGAAGTTTTGTGCGAAAAACTAGGCCTTTCGGACGCTGAATTGGCTGATTTGAGAAAACGAAAAATTCTATAGGGCCAAGTTTTTCAGCGTATTAACACAGCTCTTATCTATGCCGTTCGGAGCTATCGCAGAGACATGATTAATCGTCCCATAAATATAATGCCTGCTGGTGCTGTAAAGCGGTGCTCGGATTTTTACAGTGGATTGGCTACAACTGACGCTTTTTAGATAGTGTCGCTGCCATTGACAGTTTGGCATAGCACCACTACATAAATCACGCCGTTTTTTATTTTTAGGAATAAATCAATGAAAGTCGTGAATTCGCTAAAATCGATGAAGAACAGACACAAAGATTGTCGTGTGGTTCGCCGTCGTGGACGAGTGTATGTAATTAACAAGACAAATCCAAGGTTCAAAGCACGCCAAGGTTAGAGGTTAGCCTTTAACATGTTCTCTTTCCCGTAAATTGCGGGCGTTTTTCGTGGTAAACTAAACTAAATCTCGTAGAAATTTTGAGCGCTTTGTGGCCTCACTCATAATAAAACCGAGGTCGGCTCCACCTAAAAGAAAACGTACGCCCATCTGAATATATTTTTCCATCAGTGTGTGATCGTAAATGCCACCCATGCCCGCATATTTTCCAGTATTTTGGCAAGCTCCAATCATTTTGGAATAAGCATCGATGGTGCGTTCATTATCAAACTGGCCCGGTATACACATCTCAGCACAAAGGTCATTTGTGCCTATCATCAAGACATCAACACCCTCAACGGCTGCAATGGCCTCTGCATTGTCTATCGCTTCAGGTGTCTCAAGCATAACGATCACAAGAGTATTTTGATTAAGCTGCTGAGCGAGATCACCTCCCGGCATTTGCTTCATGCCGAATTGGGGTAAATTATTGCTCATAGAGCGTTTGCCAATAGGCGGGTATTTTGCCGCGCACACAATTGCCTTCGCTTGATCGACATTATCGACGTGTGGCGCAATGATACCTTGCGCGCCACCATCTAAGACACGAGCGATGTGGAAGTGCTGATGGCCTGGTATGCGAACGATAGGTGTAACGCCAGTATTAAGACAAGTCGATGCAATTTGGCATGTTAGGTCAACGTCGAACGTACCATGTTCCATATCGATAAATAGCCAATCAAAATTACAGGTTCTAGCAATCATGCCCGCATTAACAGTACGTCCCACGCGCAGACCAAAGCAGAAAGCAACCATACCATCCAGAAGTTTATTCTTTGTGGTATTTGGAATAAGAGACATGGTTCCCTCCTTTAAATCTGAACATTATTGAGGAAATGAGAGCGCTTATTCGCTCCTGCTGTCATGAAGCCGAGATCACCGCCAGAGTTGATAAATCGGCATCCCATATCGATAAATCGAGTGGCATTTTCTTCGTCATAAATACCACCCATGCCGGCAAATTTTCCATGTTTTTTGCAGGCGTCAGTCATGATTTTGTAGCATTCTATCAATTTATTATGGTCATACTGTCCGGGTATCCCCATGTCTGCCGAGAGATCATTAGATCCAATGTGTAGAACATCAACTCCCTCGATTGCGGCGATATCGTCGGCCGATTGAATGGCATCCCAAGTTTCAAGCATTATAACTACGAGGGTGTTTTCATTACAGAGTCGCATCGTGTCTGCAAGATTATATTTGGAATAAGAAAGCTGTGGGACCGGGCCAGGCGAGGAACGGTGCCCAATGGGTGGAAACTTGCACCAGTCTACCGCAGCTTTGGCTTCCTCCACAGAGTCAACGTGTGGAATTATTACACCTTGTGCCCCTCCATCAAGTATTCGGCTAGCGTGAAAATGCTGTTTGCCTGGGACCCGCACTATCGGCGAGCAACCCACATCAAGCGCTGAAATACACATTTGGCTCACCATATCAATATCATACGTCGCATGTTCCATGTCCGGTTTGATCCAATCATAACCGCAGGCAGAAGCAATTTTAGAAACGTCCGGTGTGCGTAGGTAATTGACGCTGAAGCCAAGCCCCATTTCGCCAGCGATGAGCTTTTGTTTCAGAATATTTGGTTTTACGGTCATCCTCTTCCCCTTTAGATCATCCGGTCTTATATCTTCGTATTTGATAAAACAAAACGCAAGTACACTACGTGTTTTCCATCAACATTAGAGGGTATTCTCTTTAGGTTTGTTGGGCCCTGGCTAAAGTTTATTGATGGATCTCCTTTAAAACCCAATATTTAAAAGTTCTTGTAAATGCTGCCGTTAGGGGCACTCGTTTTATCAGATATTCATGTTAAAGACTTGGAAATTTTTACACTACTTAATCGCCTCACTTAATATCGGCTACTTAAATAAAGTTTTAACGCAGCGATAATGATTCATCTTTTTATTTGGATCATCTCAGGATGTTGCGTTAGGTTTATTTGATAAAAATCTAGTCATATTATTTATTTGTATGTAATCACTATCATCTTATGCCATAAATTTCCTTGCTATCACATGTAGAACGTCCTTGCTAACAGGCTATTATGAACATGGCATCAACCTGTCGTCTTTACTTGATCACACCCCCAAACATTGAACTGCCGGCATAT
>PBCW01000025.1 GCA_002718015.1 Rhodospirillaceae bacterium | reverse complement strand
CGCACTCTACGCATTGTGCAGGAAAGTAGACGACATAGCCGACGAAGGTACGTCAAGCAGTAAGTCGTTCAAGCAACTCACTCATGTTATCGAAAGTATCGAGGCTAAAGATATAACCAATGAATACGTTGAACATCTAATGTCTATTACCCCAATAGTCGATGCTGAAATATTTACTCATTTGTTATTAGGGGTAAGAAGCGATACTCAACCAGTGGCCATATCAAATGAAAAAGAACTTTTACAATATTGTTACCAAGTAGCAGGCACGGTGGGTTTGATGATGTGCAATGTTCTCAAAGTAGAAGACCCGCGGGCATTAGCACATGCAATCGACTTGGGTATTGCAATGCAATTAACCAATATTGCTCGTGATGTCAGCGATGACGCAAAAATTGAACGCCGCTACCTTCCGGCAACATGGGTGAATAGTTGTAAGCCCGCTGAGATCTTATCCCCCTCAAAAGAACAAGTAATTCTAATACAAACCGCTGTAGAACGATTGCTTGTTTTAGCAGAAAAATATTATGCTTCGGGCTTTATTGGCCTTCCATTTTTGAGCTTTCGAGTGCGATTCGTAGTGTTGGTAGCCGGCCGAGTTTATCGGAGGATAGGAGCTAAGGTTCGGAAGTCTAGATTCAATGTTTGGGGCGGGCGTATTTATACGACTAAAATGGAAAAACTAATCGAGCTGATAGTTTCTAGCTTTATATGCTCTGCCACCCCATCAATACGATGTTATAAAACAGGCCACAACAGTACTTTACATGAGGCTCTGAGGGGATATCCGGGAGCCAATACTGAGGGATAGATTTATTTGATGGTCTGGATACATATCGTAGGTGGTGGAGTTGCAGGGCTATCGTTAGCAAGTGAGCTTTCGAAGCATCAGATTCTACCTGGCTCAGTTGTTGTTAGTGATCCCAATTTTAACACCCGAGATGATCGCACCTACAGCTTTTGGTCCGACCGTGATCATTCAAATTTCTTGCCCGGGACAAGCCAGTATTCAAAATGGGTGGTCTCTTCAGAGAATAGAAGTGTAACGCAGACTGGCAAAAATTGGCACTATTATAGAATTTCGGGTCGCGCCTTTTACGAAAAATGCATGAAGGTTATTGAGCGCCATCCCCAATGCTTTCTTAATAATGACACGTTAGTTTCAAAACCTTCGGCGAAGTATGTATTCGACAGCCGTCCCCCCGCAACAGATCTCTTTCGTGCCTATCAAAGTTTCGTGGGAATAGAAATTAAATGTGAGCACAATTTTGCCAAGGATATCGCACTTCTTATGACAAATATGAGAACAGAGGACTCCGGATTATATTTTGAGTACATGTTGCCAATAACTGACACAAGTTTGCTTATTGAAAGTACCTATTTTGGTGCAATGCCAGGAAATATAAAAAATCTTGAAAAAAATTCACTAGAATGGATCAAAAACAATAATCTTACAGGAAAAGTCATTCGAAAAGAGAAGGCGCATATTCCAATGGGACTTCGCCCTAGCATCAATGATGATTGGGGTATTCCAATCGGGGCTCGTGGAGGAATGACCCGTGCCTCTAGTGGCTATGGTTTTATGAATATGCGTTCCTGGGCAAAAATAACAGCCAAAAAGCTTACGGCTGGACAACCAATAACAAAATATCGGCCGCCTTTGCTTGAAAATTGGATGGACCTACAACTTATAAAGATCATACAAAAGAATCCCCAACATCTGCCGAAAATTTTTTTAGATATGGCACAAAAAACAAAGGGCGATGACTTTGCTTCATTCTTGACCAACGCCCGCCCCCTCAATGCCCTGCAGGTAATTACTAGCGCACCAGCAAAGCCATTCTTAAAATCAATCATGCAAATGATTAAAGAGAAATAATGTATTGGGAATATACAGCAATAGCACTGATTGTCCTAGGCGGACTACCGCATGGCGCGCTAGACCCTGTTCTGGCAAAAAATGCCCGTCTTTATACTAATAAATATGGGTTTGTAATCTTTATTTGCGCTTATTCATGCATAGGTATACTGACAACACTTTTCTGGCTAAAATTACCTTTTATAGCACTAAGTTTATTCATTCTTATATCAGTATATCATTTTAGCAGAGACCAAATTTCTCTAACGCACGGTATTCCATATGCCACACTTATACTGGCGTTGACAGTCTGGTTTTGGCCTACCGAGGTAGAACAAATTTTTAGAGTTTTAATTTTCGGAGAAGACCCTAACTATGTTATTACAGTAATCCATTTAGCTGGCTATATCGCTGTCTTATCCTTACTTCTTGGAATCAAAAATTGGAATTCACAAATATTATTTGATCTACTTATATTATTATGTTTCGCAGTTTTTTTCCCCCCTCTGATTTATTTTTCCCTTTATTTTGTTTTTATTCACAGCGCGCGACACATCAAACACGAATTTACCCTCCTGGATAAAGGAACACAGTACGTGGCCGTCAAAAACATGGTTACTTATTCGGGGTTTACAATATTACTTGCAGTACTAGCTTACGGCTGGTTTTCCTCAAATGAAGATTTGACTGATTTGCACATCAAAATATTATTTATTGGCTTGGCGGCAATAACGGTGCCCCATATGCTTTTAATTGAATTGTTAAGGATGCTTCGAGTTAAAGTAACCCCAGCTAAGTTCAATTAAATCCCATAGATTTCGTCCGTAACGCCTTGAAACCGTCCGTGAATGTAAAAATCCAAACTACTTGACCCTGCTTGTTAGTCTCTATTTGATACATACCAGCACCTGTCACAAATATTGGAGTTTGCTAATGAGTCGATTTTGTTATGAATAAAGCCAGGATTGATTTCTCAGCCCCGCTTGTTTCCACAGCCTGGCTAAATGCTCATCTTGAAGCAGATAATGTGCGCATCATTGATGGCACATATTTCCTTCCAAATATTCGGCGTAACGCAGCCCTTGAATATGAAGCCGAGCATATACCCGGAGCCTGTTTTTTTGATATTGATGATATAAGCGATCCGCAAGACACTTTACCTCATATGATACCACCGGCCGAAATTTTTTCTTCGAGGGTCAGGAAGATGGGGATCAGCGATAGTGACTATGTCGTCGTCTATGACAGACTGGGTGTTTTTTCGTCGCCAAGAATATGGTGGACCTTTCAGCTCTTCGGCCATGAAAATATAGCTATCCTCGACGGCGGACTCCCAAAGTGGCTTAGGGAAAAATTACCGGTCACTGATCAAAAATATTCACCAAAAGATGGGCATTTTACTGCCCATTTGAATACGAAATTTTTACGGACATTTGACCAAATTAAAACAAATTTAGACACCAATAAGGAATTAATAATTGACGGAAGGCCCGCTGGCCGATTTTCTGGTGAGGTAGAGGAGCCACGGCCGGGTCTTGCTTGTGGTCATATCCCAGGCTCAGTTAATCTAATGCCTACCCTTTTTATGAATGCTGAAACCGGAGCGTTACTTTCAAAAAGTGAATTACGTAATGTGTTTNTTAAAGCAGGTATTGANCCAGAGGATCCCATGGCTATGACNTGNGGCTCCGGAGTTGCAGCTGCCGCTCTTTCTTTCGTACGTTTTCTAGTAACTGGAAAGATAGCACCCGTTTATGATGGGTCGTGGACCGAGTGGGGAAGCACAGNAGGTGCCCCAGTAGCCACCAGTCAATCTTGATCTGATCTTTAAGAATGATAGNNGGNGTAACNAANAGTCTTACGGTTCAGGTTACNTACCTAAGAATGACTTCGCGCCCAAATGGTATCCNTCAACCAACACCTNACTTAAACTCTGAAGTTGAACTTAGTAGGGTTGAGAAGCCNTCCATTGACTTCTATCGTAATATNTACGCTGANGTGGGACTTCCTTGGCTCTGGNATGAGCGCACTGAGATGACAGATGAAGAGCTTTTTAAGATNATATCNGATGATCGGGTNGANATATATGTTCTTTACNTTGACGGAGAAGCCGCTGGCTTCGCAGAACTCGATTCGAGACAACCACCAAATCACGACTTGCGAGATATACACCTAGCATACTTTGGCTTAGCTAGCCGATATTTGGGGCGTGGCCTTGGCACTTTCTTCTTAGCCTCAATTATTAATATAGCCTGGGCTAAGGATATACGCCGAATTTGGCTGAGGACTTGCTCTTTAGACCACCCTGCTGCTCTGCCAACTTATCTAAAAGCAGGATTTGTAATATACGGCCGTGAAACCTGTGTTATTGAAGATCCTCGCATGCGTGATATCATACCAACAGTGTAAACGATTTAAAAAATTAAACGCCTAATAGGTCGGAAACATATTCACCAAGCGCCATGGAGCTGGTAATCCCAGGTGATTCAATTCCGAACATATTAACTAATCCGTCAATGCCGTGATCTTTTGGTCCAGAGACCATAAAGTCAGGTAGTGCAGTTCCTGGACCGTGTATTTTTGGCCTAATGCCGGCATAGTCTGGACTGAGAGAGTCATCTGGCAACCCTGGCCAATAGGTACGTATTGCATCGTAAAACCCCTGGCACCGAGATGGATCAACCTCATAATTGCAATCGGAGCTACCTTCAAGCCACTCAACATCTGGCCCAAATCGCGCTCTCCCACCCATGTCAACGGTAATGTGAACACCAAGGCCCCCGTCGCGGGGNATGGGGTACACAAGTTTCGAAAACGGCGCCTTACANGATAGGCCGTAATAGTTTCCTTTAGCAAAATATTCCTTTGGAATACTCGCTGNCTNTAATCCGTTAATTTNTCTTGCCAGNGNNGGTGCTTTTAAACCAGCGCAATTTATTACACCGTTGCAANGCAAATCCATTGGNNTCTNACCGCCGACAGAGAGCTCNATATAATTGGATTTGATATTCCCAGACAAAACCGGGCTAAGGAATGCTANAACAGNGCCCCTCTCNTCGGCATCGCCNTGTAACGAAAGCATTAAAGAATGACTATCAATTATACCGGTNGTCGGAGAATGAAGTGCCCCAACGCAACGCAATTCNGGTTCCATCGCTATAGCCTCATTGGCACGAATAAGATCGAGTGGCACACCATTCATTNAGGNTTTNTCTTGNATACCTTGCAATAATTCGAGCTGAGTTTCATCAGTAGCAACAATCAACTTCCCACAGTTACGGTNAGGAATACCCCTTTCTTCACAGTACNGGTAAAGCATTATTTTCCCTTCGACGCAGACGCTGGCCTTTAGTGAACCAGGCTCATAATAAATGCCAGCATGTATGACCTCCGAATTACGCGAACTGGTTCCAGTGCCTATCGCATTTTCACTTTCTAAAACGATCACCTCACAGCCACGGAGAGAAAGAGAACGGGCTACGGCTAATCCCACCACCCCGGCACCTATNACTGCATATTCAATCCGCTCAGCCATATCTATAGTTTCCTTATGCACCAATTGCGTAAAATCTGTTAAAGTGAGAAATNCTGCTCCAATTTATGTCANCACNTCTTTGGNATGAGCATATAACCGAAATCGGAGATGATATGAAGGANGATACTAAAATAATTCACTCAGGCCGAGCCCCTTTTGATCATTATGGNGCCGTAAACACACCCGTTTACCACGCCTCAACGATTTTATTTCCGACAATGGCGCAATACCTATCCCGGGGNACTGATCCCAATGTGAAGGTGCGTTACGGATTACGTGGCACGCCGACGTCGTTTGCCCTNGAAGNTGCGCTTACAGAACTTGANTCTGGTGCTGGAACAATTTTAAATCCATCCGGTTTACAGGCAATTACAATGGCTTTTATGGCATTTGTTGAGCCCGGNGATCACATTCTTGTAACTGATAATACATATGCCCCATGCCGTTCTTTCTGCGATAATTTCCTTTCCCGTTTTGGAGTGACTACTGAATACTATGACCCGCTCATCGGTGAAGGTGTGAAAGACCTTTTACGTCAAAACACAAAGTTAATTTGGACTGAGTCACCTGGTTCGCAAACCTTTGAAATGCAGGATATACCAGNCATCGCAGATATTGCTCGCCAAGCTGGNGTCATTTCCATNATAGATAATACTTGGTCATCGGGTTATTTTTTCAAAGCAATCGAAAATGGCATAGATGTATCCATTCACGCNTCTACAAAATATATAAGCGGTCACTCAGACGTAATGATGGGCGCAATAATTTGTAATGAAGCCACTTATGAGAAAGTTAAAGAAACCACAGACCTNTTCGGGAACTTCGCCGCACCAGACGATGTATATCTTACACTAAGAGGTTTGCGAACTTTGAGCGTGCGAATGANCCGCCAGCACANAAATGGCATTAAAATAGCGAAGTGGTTAGAGGCACATCCACTGGTTAAGAAGGTTATGCATCCAGCCCTTNAGAGCGACCGTGGGCATCATATTTGGAGACGCGACTTCACTGGCGCGGCAAGCCTCTTTGGTTTTATCATTAGTGAAACTGACCAAANCAAAGTCGCTGCTTTCTTAGATGGGATGAAGTTATTTGGCATGGGGTCAAGCTGGGGGGGATACGAAAGCTTATTGATCCCNACATTTCCGAATGAAAANCGGTCAGTAACCAAATGGGAACCTGACGGACAAACGATGCGTATTCATGTAGGNTTAGANGACCCNGAAGATTTAATAGCTGATCTTGAAAACGGGCTTCGAAGATTATCTACATGACAAACTCTACTNTNAANAAGTTACCTAGAAGAACTTTCTGCCCGGCAATTTTTACCGCAAAGAATTTTGNGCCACGCTCCNCGTTAAAACTNGACTAGTAATTTGCATTTTTACNTCCCATGGCTTTAACTCNTCATTTATTTAGTAATTCACTTTTCAGCAAGTTGAGACAACTATGAACCACCGGGTCTTACCACCTGNTAATAANAAAANCGATGTGCTTTCNAAAATTATAACAATTTCTGAGCTAAAGAAATTACTAAGCACCNNGGGAANAGCTGGCTCCAAGGTTGTTCTATGTCACGGAGTTTTTGATTTGTTACACATGGGGCACGTTCGGCACTTTCAAGAAGCGCGAGCAATGGGGGATCTCCTTGTTGTATCGATTACTGCTGATGCTTTTGTAAATAAAGGACCGGGTAAGCCCGTTTTTTCTCAGGGCCTGCGCGCCGAAATGCTTGCGGCTCTCTCATGTGTTGACTGGGTAACGGTAAATGATGCCCCCGATGCTTTACCTGTCATCGACGCTATTAAGCCAGATATCTATGCAAAGGGTTCAGATTACTCCGACGCTAAAAATGATATCACCGGCAAAATTAATGTGGAGCAAAAAAAAGCCGAATCTTATGGCGGAAAGCTGGCTATAACAGATGATATAACATTTAGTTCCTCTGAACTACTCAATTGTCATTTTGATGTGTTCGACCAACCGGTGCGTGATTTCTTATCACATATGCGTCTGAATGGGGCGCTTGAACGCTTAAACAAACATTTGGAACAGCTTTCTCAAATGAGAGTTTTAGTGGTTGGGGATGCAATTATTGATGAATACCGATACGTAGCACCACTTGGAAAATCACCAAAAGAAAATATGATTGCAACTAAGTTCGAAGAAAATGAGGTCTTTGCAGGCGGCGCCATTGCAACCGCTAATCACATCGCGGGATTGTGTGCCCAAGTCGATATCATGACGTGCCTGGGTGATAAGGAAGGAGATAGCGGACACGAGGACGAAGAAATTATCATGTCGGGCCTCGCTCAAAATGTCCAACTTTTACCTGTCCGACGCCGCGGCGCTCCGACTACACGCAAAACACGTTTCATTGATCGATATTATTTCCGCAAACTGTTTGAGGTTTATGATTTCGATGACGGTGCTCTTCCTCAGCCGTTACAGACGCAATTTGATCAGATGATTAAGAAGAAAATAGCAGATTATGATATCGTAATTGTCAATGACTTTGGGCATGGACTTATCGCAGCAGAGACAATAGCAATCCTAACAAAGAATTCGAAGTTCTTAGCAGTAAATGCCCAATCAAACAGCGCCAATTTTGGATTTAATCTAATAACGCGCTATCCACGGGCGGATGTTGTCTTCATCGATACGCCAGAGGCCCAGCTTGCAGTCGGTAATAAAACTACTGATCCTGCGACCGTGGTGTCGAAAGTGCTGCCGACAAGAATGGAATGCGACAGATTTGTATTAACTCTTGGGGCAGGTGGCTGTACAACATGGGAGAAAGGTAAAAACGTTCAAACTGTTCCAGCTTTCGCAACCTCCGTCGTAGACCTTGTCGGTGCTGGCGATGCCTTTCTTGCTGTAGCAGCCCCTTTTGTTGCAGTTGGCGCCTCNATGCGGGATGTTGGTTTCATGGGTAATATAGCCGGCGCTATCAAAGTAGGTATTGTAGGCCATCGGAGTTCAATCGATGCAGCCAAGTTAATGAAATCTATTACAGGCCTACTTAAATGACAGAATACCCTGCAACAATTGACCAATATCTCGAGGATATTTCAGGCCTCAGACAAAAGATCACAGCGAGGAATAGTGCAGGAGTAATACTTTCACTCGCCGATGCCACAACACAATCTATGGCGTTAATTAGGTGTGCATCACAGGATGGAGGAAAAATAATATTTATAGGCAACGGCGGCAGTGCAGCGATTGCAAGCCATATGGCAATTGACTTTTCAAAAAACGGCGGGATGCCAGCGGTTTGTTTCAACGACGCCGTGGCATTAACCTGCCTCACTAACGATCTGGGATATGAAGAGGTATTTTCTCAACCGATTCGAATGCTTGCAAAATCTAATGATGTTCTTGTAGCAATCAGCAGTTCGGGACAATCACGTAATATAATAAACGCTGTGAAAGCGGCGCATTCAATTCATATGAAAGTGATAACACTTAGCGGGTTTGATGAGGCCAACTTACTCGTAAAGGAAGGAAATATAAATTTTCATGTCCCATCAAATCGTTATGGTGCCGTGGAAATTACGCATCTTACCTTATGCCATGCATTGCTTGATTTAATACTTGGAAAGAAAGCGGTCTGACGGCGTTACGCCTTTTCACTGCTTGAAAATCCGCTAAACCCAATCTGTTCTTTTTTCGAAAAACCTGCTGTCGCGTATTCCGCAGCNTNNANAAAGGTTTTNTGTGCTCTNNCNGATTTGGNTTNTCGTTNTTTCTTTAATTCTTGGTGTTTCCTCCANGTNGTTCTTCGAACATCTTCGATTTCCTCCTGNGTCATACCCTCTATACGAATAGAAGANACAGAATACCTNATNTCATCAGGATCAAAAGANTCAGACAACAAANCTCTNTCAATGGCCTCGTCATAAACTGGAGTGCCCGGAAGNGGAGTTACAACGGATAANGCAAAGTCATCTAATTCTAAAGACATTGCATAATCNGCTGTATGAAGAATTGATTGTTTCGTTTCGTCCGGAAAACCGATCATTAAAAAGCCTCTGACCTCNATATTTTTGGATTTCGCATACNGTATAATTTCAGGAACGCGCTCNANNTCAACTCTCTTGTCAATTCGTTCATCTTGAATATNCTGGTTNGCAGACTCAATTGCAAGCGTAAGACGATAGAAATTAGCNTCAGCNAGAAGATCAATCATCTCTTTATCCAAAGCATTTATCTCAGTGCCCGCCGGAACACTAAACACCATTTCAGGAAAATTTGCAGCGAGCTCGCGACAAAGGTCTTTAACTCTTGGACCGGAAACAAAAAAATTATCGTCTAAAAACTGAATTTCTTCGACNCCNAATTCATCACGCAACCATCGAATTTCCTTNACCACATCATCATTTGTNCGCTTGCGGTANCCCTTAAAACCACCCATCAAAGGAGAAGTGCAATAAAAGCAAACATGAGGGCAGCCTCGNGTTGATACCATTACNGCNTGTCGCTCNGCTTGAACNTCACCNCCCCCTGCCCGAACTTCAGAAGTCCAATAGGCNTCCATTGGAAACATATCCCAAGCTGGNAGCGGAAGTTTCGCAAGGNNTCCNGGATTNGGACCNTCCTTACGGAAGTAGTACTTGAAATCCTCNCCCTCNACGGCCGGCTTNANATTTGCCTGATTATCTATGATTTCATTTCCATNACGATGAAATANACCNCGTATATNANANAAGTCNCGCGTGCCATTTAGTGCGTTNCANANCTCAACAAANGTTTCATCCGCTTCNCCCGTNAGAACGAAATCAACTTCNGGNCGTTTCATNACNTTNNTNGGCATTGCNGAAGGATGNTGGCCCCCTANNACAATAATTTTCTTTGGAAANCGCNTNTTAATAGCTNCNACNAAACGAAAACTTTCNGCTGCTAGATTGGAAAAAAGNATACTGATCCCAATNAGGTCNGGNNCNGCANTTTTTATGCGAGATAGNGCCTCNTCGACATCNAATCCATAGTAAACAAATTGTTNGGTATAACGCTCCTGNTTATAGCCTTCAGCCAGCATNTCNAGNACGTCNACCAGATAACCNGCNTCTCGAGCCGCAGCGGCTANATANGCNAACCCGAGNGGNGGGTGACAATGCTTGCGCTCTGTAATTGTNCCATCTTTACCAATCAGNCANCGGCCNGGTGGCTGTATCAACATAACGCGANGNANTTTATGCATTCTGNTNAANACTCGTTCANANAGGANAGGNGTTNTNNCGTNTTATNNNATAANACTGCAATTAGCACGCCAAATCACNNAAGGCNTTNGCNATNCGGCCTATTAGTTCACTANNTTCACCNTTAGAACGAAANAAACGCAGACTTGGATACCATGGCGTATCCTCACGTTCTAATTGCCACCGCCANTCGGGNACACAATCNAGTATNACCCAAGTCGGNACACCCANNGCCCCNGCTAAATGNGCNACCGATGTATCTACGGTGATCANNANATCCACGNNNGAGAGTGCGCATGCNGTNTCATAAAANTCATCNAANCCATCGNTTATATTTAGTAANGGTGTCTNAATNTCTGAAAGTTGCTCNGCAGCAGTCCCCATTTGAAAACTNAAGAATGTAACNCCTGNNATAGANAANANNGGNTCAAATGCCTNNAGTGGTANGCTTCGNCTNTGATCGCGNGCATGATCCGGGTTTCCNGCCCAAACGAGACCAACCTTCAGTTNCTGAGCGTGTGCGGNAANACNGNATTTTTTTTTCACTGAAATATATGGNANTTGGGNGGGAATCGTATGNAACTGNGTTTTGAAAATATACGGTAAGCTCATTANTGGNGCATGGCAATCNGCATGNANGGCNTTNTCGCCCACNGTAACTTCATCCACACCNTCAACGCATGANAAAAGTCGTAGAAGCGACTGNCGACAGCTTATCACCACCCTACCNACTCGAGCCTTCACAAACTGGGCATATCGGATGAATTGGATCGCNTCGCCATGNCCTTGCTCCGCCCANAGAATGATTGTCTCATTAGGCCGACATTCACCCTCCCAAAATGGCACACTAAACTTTTGCCGATAGTCNTTTCTCTTCAGACGCCATTCNTGTTCTGCAAAGCCATTTATGAAATCACCATCTAAAAGCAAAAGTTGTGCACGATTAAGACGCGCGTAAACATGCTCAGGATTGAATTTTAGAGCCGTTTCCGTGGCCTCACGCGCCAAAGCGTATTCACCTCGCAANCCCCTTGCCACGCATAAGTTGTTGAATGCGTCGACATCCTCAGAATATTGTTCTATCTGATCCTCAATTTCTTTGAGAGCTTCCGTAANNCGGTCTAGCCGCATCAAGGCAAGTGCAAGACCATTGCGAACTTTCGCGTGCCACGGNGCATACAATTGACATTCCTGGAAGTGCCCAAGAGCCGCTTCGTAACGACTACGCTTATTCTCTANAAGGCCNAGATTATAATGAGCATCNGCGTATTCNGGAGCTTGAGATAGTGCGCATAAATATGCGGANTCTGCCTCATCCAACCGTCCAAGNGCACTNAGNACTANNCCTANATTATTTGAATATTCTGGAATATCTGGATTTAAAATNAGCGCTTTTTCNATGTAAATTAGTGCCTGCTCATTATCTTTGAGTTGATGATTGACAAGCCCCAANAGATTAAGTGCATCTGTGTTGTGCACCTCTCGACTAAGGATNGTTTCATAACACGCTCGTGCAGCTCGTAAGTCACCCGATTGATGNAGCTTAACAGCATTATTCATTATTTCTGANNTCACTAATGCACCCATNTATCATAACAGATANAACTTCANTGTACTCTTCNACAAAAANAGCGNAAAACCCATTTTAANTATTCAAGGCTCTATCAANTTAGAAACCGGGAAAAATACCTCTCAGTCAGAAATACACTCTATGAATGCACCATTTTCAGGCCTAACAAGCTNGGGCCGCCATGGCCAAATCATTGTTACACAGGCTTGCTCTTTATCATTCTTTTTCTTCAATAGATCACCCGCCGCTTTAAAAATTTTAAGTGCCATTTTTGAGTTACCAACCTGCTCATAACATTTTGCTAACTGAACAAAAGTACCGGGGTTNTGAGTCCCCAAGGATATCGCTTTCTCATACGCGGATATAGCAGACTCTAANTCACCAATTTTTGTGTATGTGGCACCTAAACAATCCCATGGTTCATANAGCGTTTGGCCATTTCGCGCAGCATCATTATAAGCATACACGGCTTCCTGATAACGACCCTCTTCGAATAAGGCGTCTCCAAGATTAAAATGAAAAGCAGGCTCACAACNGTTGAGAGCAATTGCTTCTTGAAACAACTTAATTGCTTCGTGATGCTTTCGAAACATATTGGCAGCGATGCCTAACATCCCTATGGAATTTGCATGATGCGGTGCAGCTTGAAGAATACATTGGAAAACATGTATCCCTTNGTTAAAGNTTGCCGCNCCATCANAAAATAATTGTACTCCNATTTTGAACGCGTCGTCTATTTTTAGTTCTGTATCGTTGGCACTTNAAGAAAGGATATCGACAGTATTATCTTCANTTNCTAATTCCCGAAAAAACTCGTCAAAGCTCTNCACCTTNCAANTACTATCCCGAGGTTGCAAAATCTCAACACCCAGAGTGCAGACNTTATTAGCTGCCTCNAGCAANGCGTAACGGAGGTCATAATGCAGACATGCNGGGAAATAAACGCCATACTTTTCAANNTCTTTTGCAGAAAATGAAAACGTAGANTCAGATGGCACAACTACTACAGTTTCAATACCAATATTTCTATTTTCTTTAATAATAGCCTCAAGTTTTATTGAGTAGCTTTGCTCTTTATCAATCATTTTAAAGTTGGCCCGGCTCAATACAGCAACAAATAACCTGANTTTTTCGNAGCGTCCTGACATCCAATTTGCAATATATGCCTTAGCTTGAGGGGTTGGCTTCGATAAAGAGCATCTTTTGTCTGTGNCTGATGTGTTTACTATATCGTTGCTTTTTGANTCGACTATGTTTGACCGACTGTACATGTTTTTGTGCACTTCAAGAAATTCCAGTGCTTCGTCACGGTTTGCGAAGAGCGACATCCCTTTATTCTCATAAACCGTAGGTATCCATTTTGCTATCGCCTGGATCAT
Organism: Rhodospirillaceae bacterium; assembly: GCA_002718015.1. Taxonomy (GTDB): domain Bacteria; phylum Pseudomonadota; class Alphaproteobacteria; order UBA8366; family UBA8366; genus UBA8366. The sequence continues at coordinate 11,999 of PBCW01000025.1, read as the reverse complement.
CGCTAATTTTTCAGCACNAGANTNTTCTTTTGCTTGCGGCACCAGACATATATGGTTGGNGGACCCGGAGACGGAACCAACAACCTTCTTAAAACCNTCATACACTGCATNACAATCATCACTANTATTAACGNTATCTAAGTCATAGATAATTAGTAATTCAGCTTCTGCTGTAGAAGNAATTTTATGATCAAAAATATGCTGGCCAGGCATATTCAGAGTCGAACCAACGCCCGGTAAAATGTAGTGCGTATGCCTACCCTCAAATAATTTACTTTTCCATGGGAATAATTCTAATTCTGCCTGTTTTAAATCCCGCTNCAACTTATTGTGACAATCTATACAATTAAGGTAACTATTAAGCGCTTCTTTACTCTTACCCAATTCAGTCTGACAAACGGCCAAATCAAGCCACCTCTTCCAATCGAACGGATTTGATCCTAAGTGTGCAGAAAAAGCACTTGCAGCTTTTTCGTAGCGTTTCTCCGATGAATAGATTTTGCCAAGGCAGCCAGAAATACCTTCCANATTGGCACTATTATTTTTTAAGCTTTCTAATATTTCNATCGAAGCGGAGGTTTTCCCCAAAAGGAATTCTGCGAGCGCTAAATTAAATGAGCACTGAGTAAGCTCTGGTTGGCGCCTAAGACAACTCTTCAGAACTGCTTTAGATTCTTCTAAATGGCCAAGATGAAAAAGCGCTAGACCTCGCATTATGGAAACTTCGATATCATCTTGGTAACGTGTAAGAAGGTGATCGTAAACATCCAAAGCATGCTTGAACCAACTCACCTCATGCAGGGTCACTGCAAAACGAAAACTATCATTACGTCCTGGAGTTGGTCGAACNTCAATTTTTTCAAGCTCATTTCTTTTTAAAGAATCGATAATGGCGTTAGAAGTTTCCTGAAAGGTTTTTAATAACACCTCATAATTGTCATNATCCCAAATTACCCGCTGAAAGGGCGTTGCCATCGGTATCTGGCCTCCAATAGGGATGCCATAAACACCACATGTTGCTCTCTCATCTGCTTCATTTGTTACATTAAACATCTTGTANGCTANATATCGAATTTTNGGATTAAGGTAGCAGATCTGNAGNGGACCATTGTTNACCAACATATTGAGAAATGCCGACTCGTAAAATGCNAGNCGCAGGTCTAAGTCAATTGCCGCCTCATTAAAATGGCACAACCTTTTAATTTCTTCAGGAATAGGCGAAAATACCGCATCTGTGTCACGAATTATGACAGGGATAAATTCATTTTTATCAATAGTAGCTGCAAAACGTGCCCAAGCATCAAGATTACTATTGCGAGCCGGATCATTAGGAGACTCTCGCAAAGTTATGGCTATTACCTTGCGCCCCTTGGCGTGCATCTTATACCACTCCCTAACGTATTGTTGCGCTCGGAGCGTTGGGGTTAAATTTGGGATTTTATCACCTTTTAAGTGCCGGATAACAACCCCAGCAAACATAAATGCATCAATTGATGAGTGAATTGCTTTTTGCGAGTCAAAAATATGCGTGGTGTACCCAACAGGAAAGATATTCGATGCTAAATTATCCTCTATAGAAGTTGCCTGTGCCCGTGTGGGGCAAACCGTGATTCCTTTAATCGAAGAAAGGAAAGAGCAAGCAGCTATATGCATATTTTGTAATCGCCAACGACTAATATCACCTGACAAATGCATCATACGGAAACCGTCATCGGCCCCCGGGACAAAAACTATATGTAATGACTTGCAACCAACCTGAATTCGTCGCATTTCTGCGCGAAGAAGAAAGCTTAGAAAGTCAAAGGTCACCGTACATATTTGCAGATCATAAAACGCATAAAGCACAAGGGAGGACTTTCCTTTATTTACTGTCATTTAAGAGTGCCCACAAAAAGTAAAAAGCGTTTTCCACCTGCATATCACAATCAAACAGACATCAATTATTACGATAAACCTCAAACACTCTTATCTGCCAGATCGATAATTGGCACACGAGAGCCATCACAAAATAATTCCCACATTTTTTTTAGTCCTATCTGCACTGTACGAGAAAATCGTTCCGCATCACAAAGGGGAGAACTTTCAAGTTTTGCAGGTAATTTTTTCCTTAACTGACGAAGAGTATCAGGATTCCTGGAGAGCTTCTTCGCCAAATTTACATATTCCTCCGCTGAATTTGTTGAAAATTCCTCAAGCTTCAGTGTCTCATAAATCGTTTTGCCTGTTCGAGATACTATCCTTTTGTCATAACACCAGTTGATTACTGGCACTCCATGCAAAAGAGCTTCTAACGTGGTACAGCCACCCTGCTCGGGTACAGTGTCGAGGGCTATATCAATATCATGATAAATATTTAGATGTGAAACTTGATCAGTTGGACCCAAAAAAGACAGCCGGTCTGGTCTAACTTTTTTTTTGGAAAAAAAAGATAAAATACGGTTTTTTATAAGAGTTTCATCAAATTGCCCCCCTTTTAAAATCAACCGAGAGTTGGGCACGGATGCAAGCACATCAGACCACACCTCTAAACAAATTGGCGTGACTTTTACAAATCTATTGAGACTACCGAAGGTGATGAAGCCTTGTCTATCGAACGGCAATTTCGACTCAGTGTTAGTTCTCTTTGGGGCAGTCCAACAAAAATATGGCCCATCAGCCAACACCATAGCGCCATCGTATGCATGTAAGGTTTCTTTAGGAACAACGGTGCGATCAAACCAGAAATAATCAAATTCACTGGATCCCAAGGGCACACAGGCAGCCTCAACCTGAATTGGGGCAGCGCGACCTGCATACACCCGTGCACGAGGACGATCACCGATTGCCCCTAAATGTATCAGGATATCAATTCTATCTTCTCTTACTTTTGATAGAACGTCTTCATCAGTGAGGTTGGAAATTTGACGCTGGCGATCAAAAACATTTGTAAAATCAGGAACGGTACCGAAGCAAACATCTCCATCAATATACCCAAATAATTCAAAATCTTTTTTTTCGTAACCGCCCAACCATCCTCCCCAGATGTAAAGCAATGTATTTGCGTCGACTAATTCAAGGGGCAAGAACCCAATACGCAGGCGCTTGTTCTTTACTTTTTTCACTGCTCCATAATCAAAGTCCGGTACAACGCCGTAATTGTACTTTTGGAGATTTTCTAATCTAGAAAAATGATTTGAGTGGTCTGGAGACCGCAATGAAGTCTCGGCAAAATGAAAGTATAATGCTTCGGAAGGAGCCCCAGATGCCTTAATAAGAGGCTTGAGCAATTCCATACCCTCACTATGGAAACCCCGAGTGAGAATGACATATGCTATTCGGAATCGAAGTGCATCCAATTCTAAATCCCGCATCGCAAGAAAATGTTTTGCTCCATCAAGGGCTACTTCAATATTCCCCTGATGTAACAGCGTAGCGAGTTCACGAATTAGCTTATCGTGAAAATATGATAGCTCATTACCCTGAATCATATACTTTTTTAGCAGGAAGCAAGCGGTTGAGAACTTTCTTTGCATTAAGAGGGAATCAAACCAAAATCTTAATGCTGGCGATTCTCTATTCTGAGGGTTTTGAGTACAGATCTTTTCGAAATAGCCTTCTGCTTTTGTCGGCTGCTGCATTTGCAGATACAGCAATCCAATCAACAGTAGCGCGTGGGCCTGACTTGGTTCAGTTGATAAAACGTCAAGTAACAACGCCTCTGCCGTATCAAAGTCGCCAGCCTTTTGATGCATTATAGCCGACTCTATATTTGATAGCACATCATTCATATCAATTGCTAACGTGGCAGAATGCGCACTGCCTTGTGGACTCAACGGCCATCTTTCCCAACAAAAGCGCCTATTTGGGATAGTGTCTTGTAGGCTCTTCTTTCGCCCATTTCTGGGTGGACACCGGAATAAAAGAAATACGCGTTTGACTCCATACAATCGCCACAAAGACTGTGGTCGGAGCGGCACTTCTGTATTTCCTCGTGTGATACCTTGAGAAAATCCTTCACTGTAATATTGTCGTAAGAATAGGACGCGCAGCAAATTGGAACTGTGCCGTCAAAGTTAATCGCCATTCGATGCTTTTTTAAGTGGCAATCACCAGGAGAATTCTTGCGGAAGGCACCCGAGCTATCAACCAACTCTGTCCATTCACGTGGATCTACAGGTAAATTTTCGAAAATTTCTTTATCAGCCTGGTCATATTCTCCGCGAATGGCTGTGATGGTTTTTTCGACTGGCATGTAAACAGCGAAAATCCAATCGAAATGAAAATCAAGTTCTTCTGCTAATAAGCGCATTCGTACAAAATCATCTGAGAAATTATGCTTGTACACCATATAACCAATTTCAATCGCCGTTTTCGATTTGGTGCGGTCTAAGACATGACGCAACAGATGCATATTCGATTTTACAATATTGATGTCGCCACGGGTATGAGTTTGCATATGAGTTTCATTGCTAAATCCCGACAGCGATATTCGCAGGGCATCTGGCCCCGCTTCGATTATTTCTGTTAGCTTTTTTCGGCTCAAATTATGATTCAAATTGCTAGACAAACCAACAAGGAAGCCATATTCGCGCGTTTTTTTAATGAATTCAGGCAGCTTTGGATGTAGCAGTGATTCTCCCCAATTATGTATATCTATCGCTATACTAACACTTCGATCATGAGATCTTTTTATTTTCGCTAAGATCTTTTCATATTTATCCAGCTCCATAAACCCCTTTGGAATCCCATTATTATCATAATTTCCAACAGGGCATGAGGGGCACCGTAGATTACAGGTACCAACAATATCAATGTTATAGTAAAAGTCTGCTTGCCGCGCGGCATAGTATTTTTCTCGTAACTGCTCCATTTTATTCGCGTCGAACCGAACCGACAATAATCGGTCGAGTTCCGAATTATCTAATTTCGGCAGGTGCCATAGAGCGCGGGTCGCCAAATCATTATTAGGTTGTAGTTCAACTACCCGCTCAAACGCAGTGATGGCTTCTCTTATGGCGGCTGAGGCATAAAGACTTTGAGCAGTCATTGCCCACTGAACAATGTCATCAGAAGCCTGCCCATATAAATGTGCGATTGCAAAATGCGCATTCTGATCTCGATAATTTAACTCAGGAGGGTTAATTACCTCAAAGATAGGAAGCTGTGGCTGCTGAAAAGCTGGCGTTCCCCTCGCCAAATCAGTCAAATAGGGGTTTTTGCGGATGCTTAAGATACAGTCGATCAAATGGGCCGAAATAGAATCCTTAGGTAGATCAAAACTATTAAAAACTTCTGCATCTATAAATTGTGCGGTTTCAAGATTCTTCAGGGCTAAGCGCTCGTAATTACACTCAGCTGCGAAAATACCAATCACACAATAGGTTTCGGCAAGACTTGGAGGCTTTTTCAAAAGTATGTTGTGTTGATTAACACCGGAGTCCACGCATTTTTTGTGGCCGCCAAACCATTGGTATAGTGGCCTTGCGATTTCCTCGTATTCAGTCGAAATACCGCGCCCATGTTCNCGGGCTTTTTCAAGTGCTTTGAGAGCAAGCTTAATTTTCCCTAACTCAAAAGAAATGATCGCAGCTTTTATTAGCGCATCAGGNTCCAATGAGACTTCAATAAACTCAGCCGTCAAACGATGTGCTTTGTCTAANATACCCTTTTNNAGNTACNCACGCGCAAGNGCTATTTGGTNGATTTCACTAGAGCTTGATGTCATTTCAGAAANCGTCACTGNTTCAGATTTTACTGCAGCCGGATCATGAAGATCGGCGCTCTTACTNCTATCGGTTTCAGTGATTACTTCTGCAATATTTTGATATGACATATGCAGTTGTCTCCGGCTTATTGAACGATAAATAGCCACCTTGGCAGCCGATTGTTACCAGCTCCGTAACGGACATATGAACCACGAATAAATTCGCTTAAAATGACCGCTTACAGGTGAATTATTAGCTTGCAAATTTCACACCAAGTAGGAGGATCTTTATAAATCTCGATACGTATTACAAAAGGCTATTTGGTTTAGGAAATTTACATGAAAATCTTATTACTCGGAAAACGCGGTCAGTTTGGTACTGCATTTGAAAAAATATGNAGAATGCGGGGGATCGAATGTATTGCTCCTAGCCACTCTGAATTAGATGTAACGAAACCTCAGAACATATCCCGTGCGCTTTCAACAGAAGCACCAGATGCCGTCATTAATTCCACTGGAATTATAGACATAGGCGAATGCGAATCATCTCCATTAGATGCGTACAACGTGAATGCGCAAGCTTCACTATACCTCGCTGAAGCGACAGCAGAAAAAAAGATTGCACTAGTGCAGACCAGCACACATCTGGTTTTTGATGGTAAAAGCCACCACCCCTACACCGAGTATGACCTTCCGTCGCCAAACACTGTATATGGAGCAACCAAACTTATAGGCGAACATTACGCAATAACTCGAAATCCTAAAAGCTATGTCGTACGTTTTCCAACTCTTTTTGGCCATCGACGTAATGAAAAATCAGGTTTTGTTGAGAAAATGATCGCAAAGTTAATAGCTGGTGATCCGCTTAGGATTGCTGATGACCGCATGGATTGCCCAACCTGGTCAGAAGACGCCGCACGCGAAGTAGCCGAAATAGTTGTTAGTCGCGCTAACTTCGGACTTTATCATGTTGCTAATAAAGGTGCTGTCAGCTATTTCGATTTCATTGTTAAATTGGCAAAATTTTTGAATAGCCCGAGCGGCATAGAAGCTGCAAAGGATAAAGAGTTTATAGCGAGACCACCAAAACCACTCCGCCTTGCTATTTCTTCAGAAAAACGGCCAGCACTCCGACCGTGGCAAGAAGCTTTGCAAGAATATTCAGAAATTTACAGGTAAGTTAAATGTCCAACACTAAAATTAGAGAAAATTGTCGCTGCGGAATATGCGAAAGTAAGAGCCTCGAACCAGTCATAAAGCTGCCAAATTTTCCAATTACTGGGGTTTTTGTAAGTGAAAGTGTCCCAGGACCTATACAAGGTTTTGACCAGACCCTAATGATGTGTTGCGATTGCTCGCACATGCAATTGTCTCATATTATTCCGCCGGCACAACTGTACGGTGATGATTACACGCATCGCTCAAGCGCGAGCCATATCACCCCCACTGCATTTTCCGATATACTTAAATATTTGAATGAACTGAGACCAGATCAACGCTTTCGATCAATTTTAGAAATTGGATGCAACGATCTAATGCTCCTTACAAAATTGTCAGAATTGGCAGACCAGGTTGTCGGCATAGACCCTATCTGGATCGGGAAAGAAGATGATGCTGAAAAAGCTAAAAATATGAGAGTTATTGGAAATTATCTAGAAAAAGTTCAGTTATCGAAGGAACTCACTATCTCTCCAGACATCATAATCTCAACCCATAATCTTGAACATATCGAGGAACCAGTATTGCAAATTCGCCGCCTTTTGGATGCTGCAGACGACGATGCAATATTTCTGATTGAAGTACCTGACAGCGAAATCATGGTTCGCAATCTTCGATTTGATCAAGTTTTTCACCAGCACATTCATTATTTCAATATTTCGACCTTCCTCAAAATGTTGGAAGAGGCAGGTGGTTATTATTTCAGCCACCGAGTCCATCCAGGAAACTGGGGCGGGACTATCGCTGTGGCATTTACAAAAAAACCTAATGGCGTAAAAGTGCCACAGGCTATTGCTGTCACCGCAGAGAAAGTTAAAAGGCAATTCAACTTATTCAAGCGAAAAATGTTAGACTTTACGCAGACCATTGTAGCCCTTGAGGGCCCTGTGTACGCCTATGGGGCAGCCCAAATGCTACCAACGCTTGCATATCATATGGAGAGCAATCTCGCATTTTTGAATGGTATACTTGATGACTGTAAATTTCGACCTGGCCTTACATATCCTCATATCCCAGTGCGCATAAAACGGCCAGAGGAAATTAACGATATTCATAATGCGACAGTGATAATAACAGCATTGGACGCAGTTCGCCCCATCACTAAACGCCTGCGGGATTTTGGTCCCGCATACATTACAACTCCTGTTCAATTTTATTAGACTTAAGACTGACTAAATAAAGTTTACATGCTGCGGGGTAAAGTCCGGCTCTTTGAGGTTTCTCGGCTGGCCATTAAGATCTGACAGAAATCGATTCAAATAATGTTGCCGGCAATTGCTCTCACAATCTTTGTTGACGTTTACTGCTTGCACACGCTGCTGTACTTCCCAATACCGTTCCGACTCAAAGATTTCTTTAAACGATTGTTCAATAATATTGCCCATTAAAAATTCCTCTTGGCGAACATCGAACCAATGACCGCAAGGAAAAACATTGCCCGTGCCACTGACAGCAATCAAGAATTGGGTGCCGAAACAGACATTATAATCTTTGTGACCCAAATTCCCTAACTTCACGATTTTTGGAATGACCTCGTAGCCCGGCTTTGAAAATTTTTTGGCCTCCATGAAAACGTCCCAATTATCTATGTACTCTTCCTTTGGGGAATCGAGTTTATAATCCGACGTATCAGAACATGGCTTAATAACAAAATAATCAGCATCAAGCTGATTACCCAGCTCAGCCAGAGGAACTACTTGATCGAAGTTTTCTTTAGTCATCACCATCTGCAAACCAATTGTGCACGGATAACCATATTTTTTCTTCGCTTTAACCATACGATCAATGTTATCCAAAACGCGGTCATATTGTGGGACTTGGTGTATCTTTTCAAAGGCTTCTTTAGTGCCCGCACTGATATTTATCCTTAGCCACGTCAAACCAGTCAAAAGGCTTTCGAGCTCAACTGGATCCCTCGGTATTCGAATTCCATTGGTGGCAAGACCTAAATCGAGCCCGATCCCTTTTGCATAATCAACCGACTTGCAGAGTGCTGGATTCAGGGTGTTTTCACCCTCGCCTATTAAAGCAATTGAACGAATTCCAACATCTTTTGCGTCTTTAAAGAAACGTAAAATTGCCTCTTCAGGCATGTTGAAACGCCCTTTTATATCAGTTCCGAAACCTGTCCGCCCTTGAATGACACCATAACAGTAGGTGCAAGCCATATTACAGCCGGCACTTATACCCATATCAACGTGCAGGGGCGCAACTCTCTCTCCAGCTTGCCACTGAGAGACACGATCTAGGTGCCACATCAACTTGTGACCATCCATATTATAGCTATCGCGTTCCTGCATTAAGCCTCTCCATCAACAAGCAACCAAATCCTCGCCAGTTATCTAAAAAACTAAAGCCTCTTAAACCTTTAAAAATTTCATACTTAGAGATCACTGAACTTAACATAGCCTACTACTCCGCCGGTACATAAAATTCGAAATCCATTTTTCCAAAATCATTATGAAAATACAGCGACTTCTATTTCGCTAATTTTGTACAAATGAGCTATGCCACACATAATGCGATCAAATAATGGGCCATTTTGTCAAAACCGGTATGCACAACCTCGTCGTTCATTGAAAATAAAAAAACATTGCTAAAATGATTTTCTAAGGTTGAAACAAGCCGATCAGGAGAGAAAAGATTGATGTGCCCAATCTGGCTACGTTCGGACGCATAGTCACTTGCATGCAAACTGGGAGTACCAATTATTGCGACCCCCCCTTCTTTCAAACACCTTCTGCAATTTGTCAGAAATGCCAACTCCTCTTCGCCTCTCGGGAGATGTTCGATTACATCTAAACAAACCAGGCCATCGAAAGCACTCTTTGCCTCACCGTCATTAGAAAAGTCACGTGCTTCGTACAAAAGGCGCCCTCGATCGTGAGGATTCTGCTCCTCAAATGGTATTAATAAGTTTTTCCGTGCGTATGTTATCTGGGATTCATCAAAATCGTAGCCCACAACCTGGGCATCGGTTTCCCCCGCCAGCATTAAAGCACCTATACCCTCACCACAGCCAACCTCAATTATACGTTTTTTACTCTTGAGCATTTTTGACGCAAATTTGTAGCGCGAAAGTACAAAGGCCAAGCATTTTGGATCTTTAAGAAGAAAATAGCTATAGATCGGACCAAGCTTAAGATTTTGATCAATATTCAGTGCAGTCACTTTTTCCCATTGGGCTTTGGGATCAGTCATGGCAAACTCTTCGTTCTGATGGACTATCTTATAGGCATTTTAATAAATAACTATTAGGGATGCGATGCAAACCATGGGCCAAACACTCAATGCGTTCTACGACCTTGAGGTCTGTCCAATTACCTTTGACTTCGTTAATTTTCTAATTCTTGCTGAATTAGAGAAACGCCGACGTAAGCTTCAAAATTTACATGTAACTATTGTGCCAGGTNCAAATGAGGGTTTCCGTGATGACGATGCANCCTTTAACACCCCNAATAAAATTTGGCGNCTCGAACAAGTTGCTATTCCTGCATGTTGNTTGATGCCAAGACCAGTACNCCTAACGATATGCAGAAAGCGCTCTGACCTTGGTCAGCANTTTAATGAATTANCAGAAAATATTTTTCCGNTGGATTATCATCCTAATTCACCACGTGGCGATTTTCTATGGGCTGGGATAGCCGCCGCTGCAGCAACAGGCGAAGATATNCCNCGTCTTNGCGCAACTGCCCAGGCCAAAACTTACATGGCCCAATGGCTATCTAGCCTCGGCAAANAAANAAGGCCAGTAACNATTACACTTCGAGAAAGCAGTCATAAGCCAGAACGGAATAGTAATATCGTTGAATGGGCNAANGCAGCTNANAANATATCAANCCTCGGGTTTCATCCGATTATTGTAAGAGATACGGANAATTCGTTTAANACACCTNNTCCACTTTTGAAGAACTTCAGCCATTGCCCCCAAGCGGCCGTAAACCTCGACCTACGCCTCGCTCTATACGAACTATGNCANACCAATTTGATGGTACTAAACGGACCCGGCGTTCTGTGCTGGCTCAGCAAAAAAGCTTCCTACATTATGTTTCGGATGATCACTTCCAATGTAGAAAATAGTAGCCTTGCAATGTTGGCATCCATGGGACTCACCCCCAATTCAGATTTAGCCATTGCGAGCCCNANACAACGACTTGTTTGGGAGACAGATAAATCAAAGACTATAGTNCGGGAATTCCAGAAACTTACAGACGCGATGAATAATGATGATGTTGAACCAACACAACCGCTTACAGTAGATNCCTCNCTCACATTAGCACAACAATTTTTNCTTACAGGGCGCTTTGAAGAAGCCGCTTCAATAGTAAAGAAATATCTCGAAACATACCCTGGAAATCCTGACGCATGGCAATTAATTGGTCTCATAGCTTTCAAAGCTGAACAATTTGACGTTGCGGAAAAGATGATGCAACGCGCAATAAATCTCGATGGAGCTAAAGCAAGCTTTTTTGTCAATTTAGGTACCTTATATCGGCGNACAAGTCGNCATGAGGAAGCGTTACAGGCGTTCACTAAAGTAATATTAATNGANGATACCGATGCAGACGCCCATGCTCAGATAGCAGAACTTTTGTTACTCAAAGGCGAAGAGAGCCAGGCTAAAGGCGCTATGAGAAAGGCAGTAGAAATTGGGCAGCACTCGCCGGAGATCTGCGAAAAAGCAGCAAAGATGTTAANCGATTTAGGTGATTATAAAGAGGCAGTCGGTTTTTATAGGCGTGCGATTGAGTTAAGAGAGGAGTTAGAGAAAAAACGGCAAATACAAAAAGCGAAAGCACCTGAACTTGTTATTCAATCCATAAAATAAACATTATGCGTATCTGCATCACTTGCGAATAGAGCACGACCATAACAAAAATCTTTTGATTACATAGCGTCTAGATTTAAAAAAATGTTATCCGATCGGTTGACAATGCGGGCAAAAAAATGCCGACCGACCATTAAGTTCAATTTTTTCAATGTTCTCACAACAATGTGGGCAATGAGTTTTTTTATAAATATTTAATCTTTCTGCGTTCCTACCTCTAATATCTGTTGAGGTAGTAACTATCCTGTTTTTTCGCATGCCCACGCGCAA
>PBCW01000024.1 GCA_002718015.1 Rhodospirillaceae bacterium | reverse complement strand
TGGCGTCGACGTATTGTTAAAAGAGGGCGAACGCGGGTTTCCAAAATTGCTGAATATCGGTCTTCACTTGCGCATTACTGGACGGCCATCGCGGTTTGCCGCAGTCGAGGGGACTCTCAAATACCTGACTGGGTTGGGCGACGCGGTCTGGATAGCCCGCCGGCAGGATATAGCCAACTGTTTTCGCGAACAATTCCCCGCAATATCAAAATAAGTTTGAGATGACGACGGATCCGCCCCTACGTATAGGCATGCTCACGCCATCTTCCAACACGGTGGTGGAGCCGGTGGTCACCGATATCCTTGCATCACTGCCGGAGGTGACCGCCCACGCTGCTAGGCTTCGCGTTACGGAGATTTCTCTCACCAACCAATCCCAGAGCCAATTCGCTATGGAAACCATGTTGACGGCTGGAGACTTGCTGGCCGATGCCCAGGTTGGCGTCATGGGGTGGAACGGGACGTCGGCATCGTGGCTCGGTTTCGATCTCGATCAGCGTCTCTGTGATGCCATAACAACTCGGTTCGCCGTTCCCGCAACCAGCGCGGTGCTGGCCATCAATGAACTCCTTGAAACCTTGGGTTGCCAGCGGATTGCTATGGTCACACCTTATGTCGACAACATACAAGCCCGGATCCTGTCACAGTACGGTGATGCGGGATATGAATGTGTCGCTGAGAGGCATACAAGTGAAAGCGTCAACTACGCTTTCGCCGAGATCACCAGCAGCGAAATCGAACGGCTGATACGGGAGGTCGCTACCGAGGGGCCCGACGCTATCATTGTCATGTGCACAAACATGCGGGCGGCACCGCTGGTCAATAGGCTGGAAGAGGAAACGGGCATACTTATCATCGATTCCTTGGCTGCCTACGTCTGGAAAGCGTTGCGCCTCGGCGGCATCGATACAGCTCGGATTAGGGGTTGGGGGCGCCTATTTTCATGTTAGGTGGAAAATACACGGAAGCTACTGAGGCCGCACGGCACGAAAGTAAATATGGCAAGTCTCCGGATCAACGCTAATAGCTCCTCAGACGTAATCTTGCGATGACCAAAAAAGCGGTCCGCGCGTTGGTAGGTCGAGGGCTGTCAGTAAACAAAAATGTCAGCGAATGTCAGTCTGGTATTCATAAGTGGCTCGGGTAATTTTCGCGCTAGCCCAATTGGTCAAAGACTATTGCGTAACGATCACGATGGAGCTGCGGATATCTGGTGGAGGTGGCGAAGGGATGGATCTGACCGGCGTATTCTGCCAGGTCTTGTGAAGCGTCGGGAGATGAAGTGGGAGCTGTTTAAGACTGCCTAAAAAGCTGTGTCACTTTTGTGCCTAAATAAGCCCACATACTACCGCAAAAAGTGACACAAACCTTCCTAAATTATTGTTTTTAATGAATTTTTGGAGTCCCGCTACTTTCTCCGCAGATAACTGGTATTTTACTAAAAAAGGCGAATCGCACCNTTTTTGTACCCCTTTTTTAAGGGTTTGTTCTTTAGATGATAATATCTGTGGNCATTAAATGGCTGTCATNCCACNGTTCCATCATTTCTCGGTNAGCATTNGNCANTAGGTNTTCGGNATATATCTCTAGATTCAANACCAATAACATACGCATNTACCCTCACAGAAATGAACGANATATNAGGGAGAAAGAAAACGATATGACAGACTTTAATGAAAATACTCCTTTCCTCTTGATTGCAAGAGTCCAAGTCAAACTAGGAAAGGTTGANGAGTATATTGCTTTAGCAAAGGCGACTGATGAAGCAGTGAAAGCAAGTGAACCAGGNATGCTTCACCATACTTTTGACCAAGATCCCGATGATCCCCTGAAATTTGTTTGGTCGGAAGTTTACAAGGATGACCAAGCGTTCCTGACGCACCTTTCAAATCCNCCNGTACAAGACTATGTGACTAAGCACGAACCATTAGCGGATGACTTTNGTGTGGAGGTCTACGGGACTGTTGGTAACGAATGCAGAGCAATGTTGGAAAACTTTCCTGTAAAGATATTTGAAACTAAATTTGGATACTCTCGCGTATGATTGTGACACACGCNTGTACCCTCACAAAAATGAACGAGATGTCAGTTNTGACACTCCCCATCTATTTTTCAAGTACCTGNAAGAAAGCAAAAAANCCCATNTTTAGGGGGGAAGGACAGGCGTGAATGTCAAGTCATGGGCGAATAGNGGCGAACACTAAAATNAACACNGATTCTCAATNNTTTTGTCCACTACCGTTTTTCTGGGTTGCATCGTGCCAAATATTAAGTGTTGTATAAACACCNGCCAAAGCATCCCAGCCGGAAGTGTGGCCGATGGNTGTGAGGTCTTTAAGTGCCTGCGCTTGATCCTNGCCGGCATGAAGTGCCTTGAAGAGGTGATGGAGGCTAATGCTGCCTAACCCTTCGGTTGCGGCACAAAGGTGCTGGGCGCTAATGGGGTTGGTGCAAGTCGGCGCGTGTTCCAATACACCCTTCGCAAGAACGGTTTGAGTTTCATTGAGGTCCATNGAATGAAGCGTTATCAGCATTGAACCGAGGAAATCGTCCCCAGATGGCGTTAAGCCAGGGCCGAGGCCAAGAAGCTTTTCGACGGGAGCTTCTTTGGTAAAAGAAGCCTCTGCTTTAAAGCTTTTTTGTAACCAATCCTTCAACGTNGCGATTGGCGTTTCCGCTTGTGNTAAAAAACGNTCCGGAGTTCCAGACGCANNAATTGCNAGCGGCATAAGACCCTNTGAAGGACTAAACNCAGAATAGAAGTCCTTAATGCTTTTAAGGGTAGATGCACATGTCCATGACGGATCAATGGGCTCCGGCACCCATGTTTCCGCTTNNGATAATCGAAATGAAGCTCGCGAGCCAACATGNAAGCATTTATNTAAGGNATAGACCCGATCGCCTAATTGCACACCGCTTGCTGACCAGGATGATTGTGCGGGCGCTGAGGACACAACATTTAANGGGCCGTCGGAAAAGTCCGAATTACCTATACAAATAAAGGCACCATCTAACTTCACATAAAAACATTTTTCAAAAATGGCGACAACGTTTCCCATCGTATTTTGGCTAACNGTGCGAGCGGCTNCGGGGCCGAGGCGTTTGATCTCGAGTGCGAACGGGTCGGAGTTACTTGTCATTAGAAACTATNCGGGTACCTGTTTCGCCATTAAGCGCCTGCATGGCTTGATCGATTTGGCCGATAATAACCCGCTTGCCACCACCTTCTAGAAACCGGATTGCAGCATCGATTTTTGGTCCCATGCTGCCCGCTGGAAAATGNCCTTCCCTTTGATAAGCNCGAATTTCCTGTAANGTAACGCGGTCCAAACNCTCTTCTTTCTCAGTGCCGAAGTGAATGGCGACTTTCGGTACGGCNGTNAGGATCATCAANGTATCGATACCCAATACATTGNCCATGAGGGCTGACGTCAGATCCTTATCGATAACGGCCGTGACACCTTTTCGCACCCCATTGGAAGCTCGCACAACTGGAATGCCACCACCGCCACCGNCGATGACGACAGTGCCGCGCCGNGCTAGAATTTTTACCANCGATATATCGCAAACGTGTTTGGGCTTGGGTGAAGGCACAACATGACGCCAACCGCGCCCAGAATCCTNTTTCATCAACCAACTCAATTCGGCGCCAATTTTTTTGGCTGCTTCCTCATCGAAAAAAGGNCCAATGGGTTTGCTGGGATTTTCGAAAGCAGGGTCGTCNGGGTCGACTTCGACCTGCGTCAGCAAACACGTAACGTGGCGTTGGTTTCCTTGTTCCCGTAAGGCATTTTCCATCGCTTGCATGAGCAAATAAGCAATGCCCCCCTGACTATGGGCAACACAAATATCGAGTGGCATCGGCGCGATGGTGTCGCGGGTNAGCATTTGGCGCATNAGAATTTTACCAACTACCGGGCCATTCCCATGGGTGATAATCAACTCGTTATCCAACATCATNAACGGTATNAGCGCTTCGGCAGTCTTTGCCGCGATGGTTTTCTGCTCTTGCGAGGTGCCTTCGATATNTTCCGGGTGGGTGGCGTTGCCACCAATGGCCACTATCAAACGNTTGGGATTTGCCGGGGAATTTGTCATGACNACCCCCTAACACTCNAACTTCAAGCAAGCCAAGGCTAATTTCGCCGCATCAGCGTTCGACGGTGCGACCAAAATTCCAGCCGCTTCTAATTTAGCGATTTGGCTTATGCGACCTTGNGGGTCGCCATCGGTTCCGGTGACCGATGCGATGATCAGAGTNTCNCCTTTTAACGANGAGCCCAGGCTTTCCACCAAATGTCCCGCCGGGTCTTCGTGTGAGCCATATCCTATGACCACATCAACCAGAACAATCCCCACAGAAGGATCGGTNATGGCTTTGTCTAGGGCTTGGTCGCGNACAGATGGGTCAATCATCGGGTGTGGCCGACCTTGTGTATACTCATCGTTCCCCAAGTCGATGATTGCATGAGCGTCGCCTCCTTCCGTGATCGTTTGAGCACCGGGGACCGGGGCGTTCGACATAACGGGTTCGCCCGCAGCTTGGAACAGGGTTTGGACTTCCGCACATAAAGTGCCACCGGAAAACAGGCCGAAAACGCTCGAGGCGCTTGCGGGTTTGGCGACGGCGCTGGCATCGAAATCAGCAAATAACGCTTTGCCACCCAACGCCTGTTCAGCCGCCGTTTTCAAAGACGTCGCGAACTGGGCATTTTCGGGTAAGTCCCACCCTGCGGCACCTATGAAGCAAACGGTGAACGACTTTTTGCTGGCCCGGATACGCTCCACGACTTTATTTGCCACGACTTTNNCGGGNGGCTTGGAAATGATNACGATGTGGCGAGTATTCGGGTCCCGATCNAAGGCATCAAGCGCCATTAATGTGGTAATGCCACCAATCTCNCCCTTTAAATCACGGCCACCAACACCGATGGCTTGCGAAATGCCGCCGCCGCCTTGTCCGATCAAACAGGTGATTTCTTGTGTACCTGTGCCCGACGCACCTATGACACCAATGTCACCAACGGGCACCTTATTNGCAAATGCCAACGGGGTTCCGTTGATAATAGCNGTGCCACAATCTGGTCCCATGACCAACAAGCCCAAATCTCGCGCTTCTGTTTTTAACGATAGCTCNTCTTCGACGGAGACGTTGTCGCTGAACATCATCACATGCAATCCACACCGAAGCGCTTTNCGAGCTTCTGCGGTAGCAAAATCACCNGCGACGGAAATNAATACCAGATTTGCNTCCGGGTTGGCTTTGGCGGCAGCGCGAATACTTTTGGGGCGCCATTTTGCCCTGTCACCATCCGACGATGTNGGCTGANCCAGCAACTGATTAGCTTTGGCCCGGGCCGCTTCGGCGGCATCAGCATTGGTTGCGCGAATGCCGATGATTAAATCNCCACCTTNTGCGTCGATGCTGACATCGTTTAACAAACCAGCATCAGTCATGATTTGTCGGTTNGAAGGCGATGCCATCATCAGTGCNGCTTCTTCGANANCNTGNAGGGTCGCAATTGCNTTNGAAAAACGCATGAGGGCGACGGAATCNAAATAAAANCCNCGTCGGACTTCGTTGACGATCACCATGCTCATTTCACGCCAACGCTTTCAGCAAAAGCGACCAAGGCCTGTTCAAAACATTTCAGCGGGGCACGNACAACACCTGCACCAACCTGCCCGATGCCCGGTTCTTTGTGGGCGATGCCAGTATTGATTGTCGGTGCCAAGCCCGTTTCNAAGACCATTCGAATATCGATGCCTGTCGGAACACCCAAATAATCCATACCCGGAATCGTCCATTCNGGATTTTCACCNGTCGTAATTTCCGACATTGNNCGGGTGAAGCNANCAGCGTCTGATGCTGCCCCGGCACCGACAAACCCNGCAACAGCTGGCGCCGCACCCATNGCAAAACCGCCAAGGCCGATGGTTTCTATAATCGTCGAATCACCCATATCCGGGTTGGCATCAGCTTCTGTGAAACCTGGGAAATAAAAACCTTCCGGCATTTCAACAGGTGCCGTAAACCATTGATCTCCCGTGCCACTGACACGGATACCAAAATCGGTCCCGTTACGGCTCATGGCTGTAACGATGGTTGATCCTTCAATATTCCGAACCGGGTCCATGATCGATTTGCCCATGGCCATGGCGACATTCAAGAAGAACTGGTCGTTGCCNCCAATAAAGGCCAAAGCNTTCGCCAATGCTTCGTTGNTGGTTGATGTCCGCGCCAGCGCCGGCGCNAATTCACGGAGTATCAGCCCGGAACAGGCTACATTGCGTTGGTGCATTTCGTCGCCCATGCTTAAGCCGCGTGCAACNAGATGTTTCAAAGGAATGCCGTCGCCGGAACGTAATGCTTTGCCGAAAGCGGGGCCAAAGTCGTCGCGCAACCAAGCCAGTCGAGCCAGAACTTCATCATCATTTCCGCCGAAGCGCATGACTTTGCCAAGNCCTTCNTTGAGGGCACAGTAGGCGCGATTTCCAAACTTACGGTTTTCGACGACCATCAGCGGTTGGCTGATCGTCGTCATGCCAGTCATCGGGCCGACGGCGTCAAAATGGTGGTTGGGGTGAAATTCAAAAGCCCCTGCNGCGGCNTGTTGGACGGCGTCTTCCAGGCTGGCAGCCCAGCCTTCAAATTTTGCAATGCCAGCGATGGCACCTTGCATGGGGCCACACATGTCTGCCCACTCGATCGGTGGTCCGCTATGAAGGATCATATNATTTNTAAGGGCTGNGATAGCCTCCGATGCTGGAATAACATCGATCAGCACCGGGTCGGCAGATAACAACCGGCGTAAGGCATCCTGATTAGCTTGTGCTATAAGTTCCATTTTCCGGAAACTTTATTAGGTTCCTAATTTCGACAACAGATCAGCAATTTTTGTATCACCGCCGGCAGGTGGTGACCAGTCCACATGAACAACCTCAACGCCTTGCTGGTCAAATTCCCATGCAAATCTTTCCAGGCCGATNTTAATGACATGCANGTTTTTTTCGAGAAGGTTTTTGGTTTCTGGGCTACTCATTCGTTTACAGTCCTATGGCCGGTGAAGTTGAGCGGGTTCCCGGCAAAAGTTCGTCGACTACGNTTAAACTCACCCCTTAGTAAGGTTGGATATCCTCCGCCGTTCCTAAAGGGGTAAAGCGGAAACGGAAAAGTCGATCATTTTGAAAAGGCGGCAATTTCAATGTCCACTTTTATGGCGACCTCAACCGCAGCATTGTTTGACCAACTGACGGCCGGACGATTTTGTCCATACCCTATGAGATCACGATCCGTCACACTCTGCCCGCCACTAACCTAATGTCTTTAGGAATGAAACCAATAGGCGCGTAGCATCGGCAAAATCGTTAATATCCATGGCCTCGTAGGCATTATGACTCCCCTTATCGTTGCGAATAAAGATCATCGCGCAGGGAATGCCTTGAATAAAAAATGTGGAACAGTCATGTCCGCCACCACTCGAAATATCCATGACAGGAATTCCGAGGTTTTTTGCTTGCTCATGAAGCATTGAGCGTAATTCATTATCCATAATGGCAGGATCAGCCTCAGTAAACTCACCCAAGTCGATCGCAACGTTTCGTTCCTGGCTAATTCTAGCTGCTTCTTTGCGTAAATATTGATCCGTATCCAGCAATACATCGAAGTCGAGGCTTCGGATATCCATGGTGAATCGCAACTCACCTGGAATCTTAGTCATGCCGTGGTGCACGGGGTCCGTATGAAATTCGCCCATCGTGCAAACAAAATCCGTACCGGCAATATCTCGTTCGTTCCAATGTTTTTCGAGAACCGAAGAAAATTCAACGGCAGCAAACACGGCATCGCAACGATATTCCCGTGGAACGGCGCCAGCATGACCGTAAGTTCCCTCAACACGGCAAAATGGATAACGCAGATTACCGCGGATGCCGGTGACAATGCCTACAGGCATACCGGCTTCGACTAAAGCTGGTCCTTGCTCTATATGAGGTTCAATATAATAACGAATTTTCTTAGCATCGAGCCACGCCTTGCCGGCCTTTAAAGCATCGACATCGAAACCAAGATCAGCAATGCAATCGGCGAGGCTGCGTCCCGTGTCCGAACGCTTGAGGCCATCATAATCTTCCGGAGGCAATAAACCAAAGGCCATTCGGCTGCCGACATAGGGTTTCGGAAACCAGACCAATTCCTCGGCCCGAATCGCCATAACGGTGATATCCTGTTTTGGTTGCCAAGCCTCATGGCGTAGGCGGTGTAAGGCGGCCATTCCCATGATAACACCGGCAGCGCCATCGTAATTGCCACCATGGGGCACACTGTCCATATGCGAGCCGATGACTATTGACGGTGCTTCACGATCTTTGCCAGGCAAGGTCATATATAAATTGCCTGCGTAATCGTGGGTAATTTGAAGCTTAAGTTCTCGCGCTAAATCACGCACGAAACCATGGGCAATGTTTTCGCCTTCGCCGTAGGCTGGACGGGTGATGCCCGGCGGGTCCGTGGTTTTCTCCCGCATCCCGTCGAAAATTTTTACAGCAGCGACTATTTCGGGCTCTAAGTTTTCGCTACCGGTCAGCAGGTTTTCCAAAAGATTCACCCAAAAAAATATGCTGAAGTTTTCCTGTTAATAAAGATTATAAGATTATTAGCATTTTGCCTAATAAAAATGTTAGGAGCTGAAGTAGCTAAGGGTCAGTGTTTGGTTTGTTTGTTTGCACCAGGATTTCAGCTTCTTGAGAAGGTCTGCATGGTTGCCGCCGATGAAGCGCCATTCGCACTCCTTCAGAAACCAGTAAAATTGTCGGGTTTGATACCGTTGCACTTACGCATATGGCGTTTCGCCAAGTTCCAGAAGGTCTCGATCCCGTTTATGTGATTTTGCTTGTCGGCGAAGATCTTCGAGTGGTTGACCCGGTGATGATGGAAGTCGGAGACATCGAGCGCGTTGTAAACCCCGAACGTGTCCATATAGACGATGCTGTCGGGCCCCACGTATTCCCGAAATATCGGCAGCAAGGTCTCTGTCTTGGCGTTTGGAATGATCGTCGTGTTTGCCTGAACACCCACAACGTTGGCTGTGGCGCGGGCCGTGCTTCCGACAACAAAATGCTCGATCAGCTTACTTTCCTGACGGCGCGTAAGGCGGCTCTTCCGAGTATACAACGTAGCCATGATAGAACCCTCTTAAGATTCTTAGCTACATCAGCCCCAAATTCTAATCTAATTAATTATTTGCAATGACAATAGTTTCAGCTCGCTGGGTAGCACAGGCGACCCCATCCAACACGGGGACGGATAATTCATCGACAATATTAACAGCCATGCCGGAAAGAGGTCCGCCACCAATGATGATCGCCTTTGCCCCATCTTCTTCGATGGCGCGCTCACACTCCAAACGAAACGCTTCTAAATATTGGCCCTGATTTGCGCCAACTTCAGAAACACTCCATGGCAGGAACCGAATATTGGCGAGGCTATTACCTATACCGCAAGCCTCTGCATGATTCTTAATCAGGTCGCGAAACTTTTCGCCCAACGTGATGATAGAAAACTTTGGGCCGAACTCTGCAGCTTTCAGCATTGCCGATTCTGCAATGCCGATTACTGGGTTTGTCGTAATCTTCCGAGCCTCAAAGAGGCCAGGATCACTAAATGCGGCAATAATCGTAACGTCGTAATATTCGGCTTGTTCGGCGATAAGCCGCACAACAATTGGTGCAGCCATTGTAGATTGTTTGGGATTTTCAATCGCCATGATCCCGGATTGTGCCGATATTACCTCGATCTTCGTCGTCGGCATAGCTACGGATGAAGCCACTTCTGCAATCCGGCGTGTTGTAAGGGGATTGGTATTAGGATTAATAATGAGAATGTGCATCAATGTTACTTGATCAATGGTTGCTAGTACCGCAAGTATTCCTCAACGGCGTCACCCCGTTCAAGATATTCTATAAAATTCATACGGATATTACGAATATATTGTAATAACTTTTTTATTCCAACAACGACAATAATCGGAGTGGTGGGGTAATGCCAAAATCAGAAGAGCGCAAGAATAAGCACATGACTGATTCTCAAACAAAAACTCAATATCCGCGGGACATGATTGGTTATGGGGAAAAACCCCCTAATCCTAAATGGGCTGGTGGAGCTAAAATTGCGGTGCAATTCGTCATTAATTACGAAGAAGGAAGCGAGAATTGCATTTTGCATGGAGACGAAGCCTCTGAAGCTTTCCTTTCTGAGATTATCGGCGCAGCTCCAATTCCAAAAATGCGTCACATGAACATGGAATCGTTCTACGAATACGGGAGCCGGGCAGGATTTTGGCGGTTACACCGGCTTTTCATAGATAGAGACATACCGCTCACCGTCTTCGGCGTGGCAATGGCACTTGAACGAAACCCAGAAGCCGTTTCGGCAATGGTCGAATCAGACTGGGAGATCGCAAGTCATGGTTACCGTTGGGTCGACTATCAAAATGTGCCGGAAGATATCGAAACTGAACATTTGGCAAGGGCCTTAGAGATACATACGCGTGTGACAGGAACGCGTCCTTTGGGTTGGTATACGGGGCGGACGAGCCCCAATTCACGGCGGTTGATCGTTGAAGAAGGAGGATTTCTTTATGATGCTGACAGCTACGCCGATGACCTGCCTTATTGGTCATTCGAATTCGGAAATCCACACTTAATCGTACCGTACTCGCTCGACAACAACGACATGCGGTTTGCAACTGCCCAAGGTTTTAATTCTGGGGATCAGTTTTTTTCATATTTGAAAGATGCTTTTGATACTCTTTATCAAGAAGGTGAAACTGCCCCCAAAATGATGTCCATTGGGTTGCATTGCCGCTTGATCGGGCGGCCTGGCCGAATTGCATCACTCGCTCGGTTCCTTGATTATATTCAAAAGCATGATCGTGTCTGGTTATGCCGCCGCATTGATATTGCGCTGCATTGGCATGAGAATCATGCCCCTGCCATCACTTGACCCGGTTTATCTAATAAATACCTGGATTAAATTGCAACACCATGCCGAAGAAAAATAATAGTCACACAGAGCTCTTAGCGGAGCGATTAAAGGCCGCTCGCCTATTTGCCGGGTTTGCAACGTCTCTGAAGTTTGCTAAGGCCCATGGTGTTAATCAAAAACTTTACGAAGTCCGAATATGTAAAATTGCTGAAAGTGATCAACACATCGGGCGCCATGACCGATTAACCTAATAACTAAAAGCTATCGTCGTGTTTATTGCCCAGCTGTGCGATAGACCGCGATGGCAGCTTCAACTCCGGCGCCCGCGGGCGGCGTCATACCGTTCTGGCGTAACGTTGCTTCCAAAGCAGTTAGGCAAATAAGGACATTACGCTTTCGGCAATTGTAACCCATCGTTCCGATGCGCCAAATTTTTCCGTGCAATGGTCCGAATGAGGTGCCGATCTCAATTCCAAAATCATTCAGAAGATCGGCGCGCACGCAATCATCATTAACACCGTCTGGGATATAAACCCCCGTGATATTCGGCATTTTGTGCTCCACATCGCCAAAAATTTGAAGGTCCATAGCTTGCAGACCGGCAACCATCGCCTCACTGGCCAAGGCGTGCCGGTCGAGTGACTCCTGAAGCCCGCATTGCAGCACGATGCGGGCGCATTCATGTGCAGCGTATAACATGGAAGTTGCTTCGGTATGGTGATTCAACCGTGCCTCGCTCCAATAGTCCATCAACATCGGCAGGTCGAAATAGTTTGAAGCAATACGAGGCCCAGATCCATTTTTAAATCCGGGCGGACGAATACCTTTCTCAATATGTTTCCTTTTTAAAACCACTTTTTCAATTCGGTCGTTG
The DNA here is from genome assembly GCA_002718015.1 of Rhodospirillaceae bacterium. GTDB lineage: Bacteria > Pseudomonadota > Alphaproteobacteria > UBA8366 > UBA8366 > UBA8366. The sequence continues at coordinate 7,142 of PBCW01000024.1, read as the reverse complement.
AATGTGATGGGCGCGACACCTGGTGGGCCCGACAAACATTTTTGAAGACCCACTGAAACGGCATCAATCTTCCAAGCATCGACCGGCAAATCCATACCAACAAGGGATGCCGTAGCATCAACATAAAGAAGCGTGTCATTGTTCCGACAAATCTCGCCAATTTCAGCCAATGGTTGCGCCATAGTCGTGGATGTATCGCCCTGACAAGTTGCAACCAACTTGGGCGCTGTCTTTTTGACAGCATCCTCGATCTGATTTGGCGAAAACACGGTGCCCCATTCCGTCTCAATAGTTTCGACTTTTGCACCGCAGCGCCCAGCAATCTCAGCCTGAAGATGCCCAAAGCGGCCGAAGATAGGAACAAGCACTGTATCGCCCGGCTCGATGATCGAGACCATAATGGCCTCGATTCCGGCTCGGGCCGTNCCGTCTACAAGAAAGGTCCAGCGATTCTTGGTCTGGAAAACNTCGCGGTAAAGTGCCATCACTTCGTTCATATATTCGGTGAANGCAGGGTCNAATTGACCAAGCATNGGCATCGACATAATCCGCGATACGCGCGGATCGACGTCAACCGGCCCNGGCCCCATGAGCAGGCGCGGCGGCGGATTCACNTCTTCAATGACACGATTTCTTGGCATGCAACCTTCCCAGTAATTAGAGGATGACACGGACGACAATTTGATGTTCCCCACACAATGCTACCATTATATAGGTATAATATTATCGTAGATAAGCCATTATTTGGTATTAATTTACCTTTTATCGTCAATGCCAAAGGTCAAAAAAATTGCTTTAAATTAAATTTGGGGAACTATTGGATTGCGAAAAACGGACTCCAATTTATGTCGCAAACAACTTTTCCTGCCCACGGAATGGTCAGCGCCCCACATCATTTGGCGGCAAAGGCGGGGTTACGAGTACTCGAGGACGGCGGCAACGCGATCGAAGCGATGGTTGCAGTGGAGGCGGCCATAACCGTTGTCTATCCGGACATGAGTGCTATAGGCGGCGATGATTTTTGGCTAACCCAAAATAGTGACAAGGTAACCGCAATCGACGCTTGCGGTGCGGCAGATGCCGCCGGTTTTATTAAAGACAAAGTCGTTCTCTGCCGGATTACTTGCTTGCCAGTGACTAAAACTTAGCTGGTCTCGTTACGGTATCTGTAGGTAACGCTATGACCCGTTATGCTTTCTTATGGTATTTAGGGTGCGCTAATTGTTGAGTTTTCTGGGCTTCTTTCTGGCCTGTCACGCCAGAGGCTGCGGGTTCGAGTCCCGTCAGTCCCGCCACTTTCTCCAATAAAACCAATGGCTTAACGGTATATTGATCTTGGGTCTGCCGATCTTGCCGACGTTGCCGAACTTCACGCGGATTACTGGGCGAATCCTGGTGGAGCAGTCAGGTAACTCGTCAGGACCATAACCTGGCGGTCAGTGGTTTAAATCCTACCCCCGCAACCAAAGAGTCCATATCGCCTGGGTTTAGACCAAATCCAGATATCAAATAACTTACACAGAGGCAAGGCTTATTAATTTTGGCGTCATCCCTGGCGAGCTCGTTCGGCAAATCATCTAAAAAATAATTTTCGCTCCTGTCGGTTAACTACGCAACTATCAATATGTTAATAATTTTATCCGGATGAAGTAAATTTATCTAAAAGAGAAATAATCAATTATCTGTGTCCGGTTCTGTCAGAGCGGATTAAACGGATTCGTATCTCTCCGATAAAACTTGTGCCAATTGCGTGGCGAACTTTGCCGCCGCAACAGAGAGAACACGCCCGCGCAAATGCCCAAAATGCAAAAGTCCACTTGCTATGTCTAATTCGACAATCGGTCGGCTGATCACTGATTTTTTGGTTTCATTTGCCGCCAAACCAACTTCTATCTGCAGCGTTATTAAGTCTGTGTTGCGAACAGCCATGCGCAAGAACTCAAAGCTGTCCGACTCTAGCAATGGCAATATGGATTGGTTGCGTTTTTCAGTCGCTTGGTCAAATAGCCATCTGACGCCGTATGCCTTCGTTGGCAGCGCCAATGGGTACTCCAGACAGTCGCGAAGTCGTAATTTAGTTTTTCTTGCTAGCGGATGAGATCGATCCATGACTGCATGGATTTCTTGGCGAACTGTGATTATCGGGTGGAAATCAGATATTTTGATAGGCTCGAAGACGATTGCGAGGTCGGCGGTGAAATCCGCTAAGGCGGCCTCTGCAGCGGATCGATCCCTTGGCAAAACGCAAACCTGAATCATCGGATGTTCAGTTCGATAACGATCAATCTGTTCGGGAAGAAAGAATGGCAACAGTGCTTGGCTACAAGCGATTGTCACCTCGCCGCGTCGGAAACCAGATAAGTCCGCGATTTGCGATTTAACTCTTTCGAAGTCGGACAGTTGCGTTCGTATATGCTGGATCAGAATTTCGCCCGCGGCATTTAACCGTACCCCGCGTGGCAATCTCTCAAATATCTGTACTTCAAGCTCGTCCTCTACAGATATGAGTCGCCTGTTAAGGGCCGAGGGCGTGATCGAAAGTGCCTCCGCTGCGCGCCGGATGGACCCTGCTCGAGCAATCGCGTCAACATATTTAAAGTTTATAAAAGCTTTATCCATCGATCCCACAATCTCGCTGAAATGCCGCAGGGGTTTAGTGTACCAATTTTTGCATCAGTAATAGTCAAAATTAACAGCAGACAGCAACACTTGTCACATATAAACGTACAAACACAAGAGAATAGTCTATTCACCCAAGGTGCAATGATGGAGCGCAAAAATTATGTCTTATGACACAAGCCATTCTGCCAAAGACACTAAGAGCCAGTCGCATTTGGGTGAAGGGTGGACCTCATTTGGGCCAATGACCTCATCTCTCTCTATAATAGTCACTGGACCCCTCTTATTAGTTGCCGTTTGGTGGATTGCATACGAATTCCAACTCGTTGATGCGAAACTGCTTCCTTCGCCCTTCGCTACCTTGGCAGACACCTGGAGCAACATCGTATTTGGCAATATGATGGAGGATTTTTGGTACACATTCGAACGTGTTTTTTACGCCTTCGCCCTTGCGACCATTTGCGGTGTCCCTGTCGGTATTGTCCTTGGCGTTAATGAAAAGGTTTACAGATCGGTTGAATTTATCATCGATTTCTTTAGATCGACGCCAGCGACAGCCATGTTTCCACTTTTCTTGCTACTTTTTGGGTTAGGCGATTTTTCGAAGATAGCGGTAGCGGCGTTCGCCGGTTGGCTTATCGTCGTTTTTAATGTCGCTTATGGGGTCATGAACGCGCGCCGCACCCGGATGTTGGCAGCTAAATCCATGGGGGCGTCTCCACTTCGTATCTTTCTCGATGTAATATTCTTTGAAACGTTGCCCCAAACTTTTGTCGGCGTCCGCACTGGGATATCAATCGCGCTCGTTGTTATCATCGTAGCCGAGATGTTTATCGGCGCTACGGATGGTTTGGGACACCGAATTATAGACGCCCAAATTTCTTATAACCTTACTGACATGTATGGCTCCATCCTCGTAACCGGGGCAATGGGGTATGGTCTCAACGTTTTATTTCTCGCCATTGAAAAGCGACTCGTTCACTGGTCCGGACAATAACACTTGCGAAATGCATACTTCGTCAACCTAAATGCTTGTAGAAAAGGAAAGTGATAAATGCTAAGGAAAATTCTCGCCCTAACCGGCATTCTTACTGTTTTCGGCGTAGGGCCTGCCTACGCCGCGTGTGATAAATACGAAGAGGTCACTTCGGCGTGGCTCCCTATCATGCAGACCACAGCTTATTACGTGGCAACTGAAGAGGGTCTATTCGAAAAAGCTTGCATAAAGGTCAAATCCAATAAAATGCAGTCGCCAAATCACATCATCGATGCTTTGGTGGGTGGGCGCGCCGATTTCGGCCCGCCGGGTGCGGCTGCAGGTATTGCAATGCTCGCTGAAGAAAAGTTTCCTGGAACATTCAAAGTTTTCGGTTTGCAGGGCGGAGGCATTAAAATTAATCTTATAAACGATGGCCTGATTGTTCAAACAGGTTCTCCGATCAAAAGCTTTGCCGATTTGAAGGGCTACACGATTGGCCATGTACCTGGCATTCAATGGCGCACTATCACGAAGCACCTTGTTAGATCGGCCGGCCTTGATCCAAACAAAGACGTCAAACTGGTCGACCTTGCTGTGCCGCAGCAAGTACCTGCCGTGCTTGGCGGTAGCGTTAATGCAACCCTGTCACTCGAACCTGTCGGGTCAATCGCAGCGGCAACTGACGGCGTCGATCGTGCCGTCGTCAACCCAGTCGCCATGGTGATCGCTGATCCGTTCTATTCAGGTGCCGCCGTTCTGACGATGAAGTTCATCAAAGAACGCCCGGGTGTTGCGCGTAAAATCGTTAAGATCATCGATAAGGCAACAGCGTTGGCGATGGCCGACTTTGACAAATACAAGGCCATCATCCCGAAATATACGGCGATCCGAAATACCCAACTGGACTTGCTTGCGAAGCCATATCTACGGAGCTTCTCTGATCTAAACGAGACCGACCTTAACTCTTATCAAGCATTTGTAGACGTGTTCTTTTCTGAAGGCGTCATGAAGAAGAAAATGGATGTACGTACGAAAATCCTCAAAATGGGCGATTTTGGCGATAGCTAAACATCGATTGCAGGCTGGGAGAGACATTTTCCCTAGTTTCTCTGCGCACACGAATTATGGGGTGCGACGGGTGTGTTTTCCCGTTAGGATAAATTCGATGAACCTAACAAAATCAACCCGCAAAAAGGTTATGGATTAAAAAATGTCTCTGGCAAAAGCTGACGCCGTGGAAAAGGTCAAAGTTGTTCGCCGCCGTGGAAAACTTGTGATTAAGAGTTTGCAAAAGTCATTTGGTAGGAAGGTCGTTTACGATGGGTTCGATCTCGAGCTGGAGCTTGGCACCTTCACCAGTGTCTTCGGCCCAAACGGCTGCGGCAAAAGTACGTTGATCAATATGATCTCGGGTTTGATGCCGCGCGACGGTGGCAGTGTACTTTACGACGGTAGGACGATCGCGGAAACAAGCATATCTTATGTTTTTCAAAATTATCGAGAGGCTTTGTTCCCCTGGCGCCGGGCCATCGACAACATTCGCTATCCTATGGCTCGGAACGGTTATTCGAAGAAAGAACGGGAGGGCCGGATTGAGCAACTTATCGAAGATTTTGGTATTCGCATTGACCTAAACGCCTATCCCTACATGCTGTCCGGCGGCCAACAGCAAGCCGTATCAATTTTGCGCGCACTTGCCATTGAGCCCGATGTGCTATTTTTGGATGAACCATTCTCTGCACTTGATTATGAAATGACATTGCTCATGCGCGAGAAGCTGCAATCAATTTTCGAGAAAACAAAAACGACCATGATTCTTGTCTCGCACGATCTTGAAGAGGCTGTGCAAATGGCTGATAAGGTCCTTTTGCTCTCAAGGCGTCCGACCCGGGTGGCGGCCTTGGTCGGCAACCCGCTGCCGCGGCCACGGGATGCTGGCACCTTGACGGAGCCCGAATTCGTAAATTTGCGCAGCGAGTGTTTGAAGATTTTCCAAAAAGAAGCGCAGGTCAATGAGCTGTCGAATTGAATGTTTTAGTTGGTGAATGCGTTATGAATAGCAGAAATAAAAGCGAGAACAGCCCCCGCGGTTATCATGACATTGGTGGCGAAGCCGCCGGCGCAATTCCGAGGACAGAGTTGCCGTGGCTGCACTGGGAAAAGCAGACGGAAGCAATCCGCAATCTATTAGGCGATGGAACGAGACGGATCGTTTCGCTTGATGAAATGCGTCGTGGTTTCGAGAGCTTCGGAGCCGAGAAATACAAGGTGTTATCATTCTACCGTCGCCGGCTTGATGCCATGATCGATGTACTGATTGAAAAGCGGGTGATAACTCACGAAGAATTGGATGCGGCAATTAGTGAGAAGCGTGCCGTCTGGTCAAAGGCGGCTAGGCGGGAGGCCCCTCAATGAGTATGGCGGCGTATCATCGGCGATTTCGCCCGGGTAATGGGGTCAAGGTTAAGCATCTTGGCAAGTCTGGCCATGTGCGTATTCCTTTCTATATCCGTGGCAAACGGGGCAAAATTGTCAATTTTTGTGGCAGCTATCTTAATCCCGAAGACCTAGCAATTGGAAATACGGCAGGTCCTGCTATCGATTTGTATCGTGTTAAGTTCGCTCAACGTGATCTTTGGCCGGACGACGAAGGGATTCCTGAGCACGATCATTTGGTGATCGAAATCTATGACCACTGGCTATCGTCTGAAGAAAGTAGCGAAGGACGGCATTGATGCCGAGCAGCAATCATAGAGACAATTTTTCCCATGAAAAAAACCATGAGGCGCTGGTTGTCGAAGACGATGCTGGAAATTTAGAAGGGCAAATAATAATTGACGCGCTGCAGGATGTCCTGGTTGCGCACGGCTTATTGACCGCGCCGGAGGTTCTCAAAGAAATCGAGAAGCTTGAGTCGCCGGGCATTCATCTAGGCGCGAAAATTGTAGCGCGCGCATGGTCTGATCCCGACTACAAGGCGAAGCTACTCGAGAACGGCAAGCAGGCCATAGGTTATATTGGGATAACGGTTGGCGAAGCGCAAATTATCGTCGTCGAAAACACCCCAAAGAAACACAACTTAATAACTTGCACGCTGTGCTCGTGCTACCCGCGGTCCATATTGGGCCAGCCACCATCATGGTATATCTCAAAGGCGTATCGCGCGCGCGCGGTCCGTGAACCTCGCAAGGTATTAACTGAATTCGGCACAGTTCTGCCGGACGACATGGAATTGATCGTTCACGATAGCAACGCCGATATGCGGTATCTTGTACTACCTGAACCGCCTAAAAACCTGGCGGACATGAATGAGGTGGAGATGGAATCACTGGTGACTCGGGACCGACTTATAGGTGTCACGCGTTAACTACGTAAACCTCAGGTCAACTAATTGAACCGTATTACGATGGCTATCGACACTTAATGACATCAATATGCAACGGATTTTGCCGGCCCTGGCGGGGGTCTCAACACCCGACCCCATTCCGAACTCGGAAGTGAAAGCCCCCAGCGCCGATGGTACTTCGTCTTAAGACGCGGGAGA
>PBCW01000023.1 GCA_002718015.1 Rhodospirillaceae bacterium | reverse complement strand
CCAGACACTATTTTTGTAATTTGATCTATCGTGTGGGTTTGATCGCCTGGGTTTATTCGTTCGGGTGAATAGCCTAAGAAGAAATCCTTACCCGACACGAAACCTGAAACACTGGACAAAATATTACCACAGACATCTTCTGTTACTCCGGGATATACTGTGCTTTCGAATACAACTATTGATCCCCGACCCATAACACTCCCAACTGTCTTTGATGCACTTATGAGGAAGCCTAGATCGGGTTTTGCATCCTTATCAACAGGTGTCGGAACTGCTATAATAAAAAGTTCACTATTAGCCATATCACTAGGGTCACAGGTAAACCTTAGCCGTGCGATGCCCAATTGGATGCGGGATATTTCGCCAGTGTTGTCAAAGCCTGCCTTAATTTCTCCTACCCGCACTTCATCTTCATCAAACCCTATCACTTTGTAGTTAGATGCCAACGCTACTGCTAATGGCAATCCCACATAGCCTAAACCGATAACGGCTATCGATGGCTTTTTTAAGTCTGAAATTTTAGAAACACCCATTGAACCTTGCCTTCCAAGCAAAATCGATAGCGGCTATACATCGAAACTTCCACCTACTCGGTTGATCGTTACCTGTCAAATGTAAAGGGTACCCGCACTTGACGTTCAGAGCCTGAACGGTCTATGTTCAAGATCTGAACGCATCTACTACATCAAAATTTTTTGCCGCTACCTTTTGCGCTAGGGAGAGAGGGAATGAACAGCAGCAAGACTTCAAANGAAGCATCAAGTGNTGAGTCCGAAATTACACTTGGTCTCCTCAANGCCGTCCATNACAATAGNTCCATCACNCAACGATTAGTTGCCCGTGACCTTGGAATTGCTCTCGGCCTNGCTAATGCCTATTTGAAGCGATGCNTACGGAAAGGTNATATAAAGGTAAAGCAAATTCCATCAAATCGTTATNCCTATTACTTAACTCCGCAGGGATTTGCTGAAAAAACTCGGTTAACTGCAGACTACCTAACATATTCATTTACTTTTTTCCGNCGAGCCAGAAAACANTGTTTGGCCGCTCTGCAAGAATGCGAACACCATAATTGGAAGCGTGTTGTTCTGGCTGGAACGAGTGAACTCTCAGAAATACTTACACTCACCGCGGGAGATACCAAAATTACAATAGCTGGGATTGTGGACANAGGGTTCAAACATAAAAGATTCGCGGGTCTTGAAGTGTTTNCTTGNCTTAATGAAATTAGCCAGATAGACGCTGTAGTGATTACCGATGTCAATAACCCTCAAGACTGTTTTGACCGACTGCTGAACCAATGGCCGAGGGACCGAATCATCGCGCCGCCCATTTTAGGAATNGTAGATGAAAAAAATATTTCAACGGAAGGCCCGACAGGAATTTCAGTATGATAAACTGGTACGTAGTTTACACACGTCATGGTGCAGAAAAACTTGCTGAAGGGCATCTAATCCGACAGGGCTTCCAAACATACCTCCCGTTATATCGCAAAACCACAAGNCACGCTCGCCGANTAGCGCATGTGTCCAAGCCTNTGTTTCCTNGNTATCTNTTTGTTGCAATCGACGTATCGGAACAAAGNTGGCAATCTATTAATGGTACTTTTGGCGTAAATTGTTTGGTATCAATGGGTAATCAACCGCAGGCGCTCCCCATTGGCGTGATCGATGAGCTGAAAGCGCGCGAAACGGGCCGGGGTTTGATCGAAATTTTGCCAGAAATCCCNTTCAAGGTAGGCGAAACAGTNCGGCTAACAGGTGGAGCACTNATAGATCAAGTGGGCCTCTTTCAAAAGCTCGGAGAGAAAGACCGGGTAAGTGTCATGCTCGATATGTTGGGGCGTAAATTAGAAGTCCAAGTGCCGCTTCAGACTGTCCGCGCCTACACTTAATACTTAATACCATTCAGTTGGCCCGAGCCCAACATGAGGTTATAAGGAAGGTATGGAATGGCTTTTCCCCGCCTTCATATCGTCGATAGCGGCTAGCATCGCTGTNACCAGATTGGTACTGAATGAACTCAAGCGCCGTTCGATCTTAGACTTGCCCAATCAAAGAAGTAGCCACCAGCACCCCACNCCTAGAGGCGGNGGTATCGCGGTGGTGGCAGTTATAGCGATGTGCTGGTCAGTACCAGCCTTGAATTCACCNATCGCTGCAGCGCTCTTGGTTGGNGNNNTATTGCTNGCTNTTNTATCGTGGATCGACGATTTGANGACTGTGAAGATTATAGTTCGTTTATCGGCTCAGTTTGCTGCCGTAATACTNGGACTCTTCTTCCTCGACAATGAAGGATACCTATTACAAGGNTTAGCCCCAAANTGGCTAGATCGCGTATTTGCAGCTTTAGTCTGGGTCTGGTTNATTAACCTCTTCAATTTTATGGACGGTATAGATGGGATTGCCTCAATCGAGACAATGATCATTTCCTTCGGGCTNGCGATTNTGAGTATTACCTCCCCCTCAATTGCACCAGAGCCNTGGNTATCNCTCAGTATTCTNGGTGTAGCAACTGGTTTCCTGAAGTCGAATTGGCCACCGGCAAAGTTATTCCTTGGCGATGTTGGCAGCATTCCTCTGGGTTATATACTAGGGGGACTTCTCTTATTGGTTGCGATGAGAGGGGCTTGGCAGGTAGCGCTAATCCTTCCACTCTATTTTCTCCTAGATTCAACGATCACGCTTTGCCGCCGACTATTAAGGCTCGAGCCAATCTGGCGTGCTCACAAAGAGCATTTTTATCAACAAGCAGTAAGTGCCGGGAAGTCGCACGCAGAAGTTACGACTGCTGTAGCCATTTTGGGGCTAACCCTTGTTGGGCTTGCTCATCTCTCTTTTGGACAGCCATTTTTACCAATTACAGCTGCGATAACTCTAACCGTCAGTTTAATGATGTGGATGGTTAAGTGATGAGGAATGTTTTAGTAACTGGGGCCGGCGGTTTCGTTGGTCGGCATTTGACACCGGTCCTTGAAAATGCAGGTTGGAATGTGAAAGGTGTGGGCCGCCGTGAAATCGGTGATCTCGAGCTGGACCTAGACTGGCGCCAACACTTAAACGGTATCGACGCGGTTGTGCACCTTGCAGCTAGAGTACACAGGTTGGGTGAAAAAGGTGATGACCCTAACGTAAACGAGTCGCACTTCCGCGCTAATTACAATGCAACAATAAATTTGGCGCAGCAAGCCGACTTAATAGGAGTAAAAAAATTTATTTTNATCAGCACAGTTAAAGTGCTTGGCGATAAGAACGATCGCCCATTCGACGGTGAAGCAATGTTCAACCCTANCGATCCCTATAGCCGCTCAAAAGCCGCTGCTGAACAGTTTCTTCTCCAAAAGATCAAAAACATGTGTACTACGATCATTCGCCCTCCTTTGGTATACGGTCCATNTGTGCGGGGAAATTTTCAAAAANTGATNCGGATTGTGGAGGCTGGCCTNCCTCTNCCGCTTGCAAACATTAATAATGCAAGNAGTTTATTATATGTTGGTAATCTCGCGGACGCTATNCGNGTCGCCCTTGATGCGCCTCCAGGCATTTANTTGCCGAGTGACAAGGAANNNGTCTCAACTGAGANCCTGATTCGAACACTCGCNGCCGCTCTGGGTCGTCCAACTAGATTATTCNCAGCCCCAATTGTATTGCTAAGGATTGCAGGATATATAACAGGGAAGGCAGAACTAACCCATCGTCTTACTGAATCTCTTACTGTTGACGGCAAAATCCCAGACTGGCATCCACCGTATAGCTTTAAAGAAGGAATAGCCGAAACTGTGGCGTGGTGGCGAAAAAATAAGGAGAGTGAAAATCAGTAGCCTTGTAACAAACCGCTACCATCGCTATTAAGCTTCTTTATGATTTTCTTTCCACGATTCAACCGTTCTCGCATCGCCCTTGTGCACGACACCGCCATGGCAACAATATCCTTTCCATTGGCACTCTATTTACGTCTTGGTGATGAGTTCTCGCTGATCATGAATTCAGAAATTGCTGTTGCTAATGCTGGCTTTTCAGTCACCGCTTTAAGTGCTTTTATTTTTTCTAAAATGTATCGGGGAATTTGGCGTTACGCCTCAATCAATGACCTCTTAACAATCACTAAAGCCGTAACTTTGGCGATACTAATCTTCTTCTCTATTTTATTTGTTTTGACTCGCCTGGAGGGCATACCGCGCTCGGCCCCGCTAATACAATGGTTTTTACTTATGGCGTTGCTAGGTGGTCCCCGGTTTTGTTATCGATCGATAAAAGACCACCACTTGAGCACTATAGTTAACAAAATTTCACACCGCCGAGTTTCGGTTCTATTGATTGGTGCCGGTGACACTGCCGAGACTTTTATTCGTGAACAAGCGCGTGACCGAAACTCTGCATTTAACATAATTGGTGTGATTGACCAAGACAATGGTCGAGTTGGCCGGGAAATACATGGGGTGCCTGTAATAGCTGAACTCACTGAATTGGATAAAGTATTAAGAGAATATTCAGACATTGGTCTGCAACGCATCATCCTGACAAATCGAGATCTAGCCGGTGAAACCGTGCGCGAAATGTTAGAGATCGCCGAACAACATGGGATTACAATGGCGCGGCTGCCTCTCCTCACCGAACTTAAAACGGACCTTGAAAATACTGCCGAGACAAGGCCAATTGACATTACAGACCTACTAGGACGACCACAAGCTGTCTTGGACAGAGGTGCAATTAAGAAACTTGTGGCAGGTAAAAAAATTTTGATCACCGGTGCAGGTGGCACAATTGGTAAAGAGCTTGTGCGCCAGATCTCCGATTACAATCCTGCACATATTACGCTCCTAGATAATGCGGAGTATAATCTTTACCAAATCGACATGGAGCTCAGCAATCGCCATAAAGAGCTGTCCCGAAAAGCCGTTCTGGGAAGTGTACGTGATCGAAAAAAGATGGAAAGTATTATCTCTCAGCTGAAACCGGAACTGGTTTTTCATGCCGCAGCGCTAAAGCATGTGCCAATGGTTGAAGCAAACCCGTTAGAAGGAGTTTTGACCAATACAATCGGTAGTCAGATCGTAGCTGATGCCTGTCAACAAGCAAAAGTTTCCGTTATGGTGCAAATTTCCACTGACAAAGCAGTTAATCCTACCAACGTTATGGGGGCCACAAAACGCCTTGCAGAGTGCTATTGCCAATCACTTGATGTTGCCGAACGACCAAGCGATGGAACCCGCTACGTCACAGTCCGATTTGGAAATGTGTTGGGTTCTACTGGTTCGGTTGTGCCTCTCTTTCAAAGTCAACTAGCGAAAGGTGGCCCACTTACTGTCACTCACAAAGATATCACAAGGTACTTTATGACCAAAGGGGAAGCTGTGGAGCTTGTGTTACAGGCATCTGCAAGGGGATCAGAGGACTCAGAAGCCGGTGGTAAAATCTTCGTCCTAGATATGGGCGCACCTGTGAAAATTTATGATTTGGCGGAACAAATAATACGCCTTTCTGGCCAAAAGCCTGGTGAAGATGTGACAATCGACATCATCGGTCTTCGCCCAGGGGAGAAATTGCACGAGGAACTACTTCATGTCTCCGAAAATCTGGTTCCTGCTCAGAGCCCGGGACTATTTCTCGCTGCGCCTAAAGTCCGAGATTTGAACTATCTGAAAGAAAACTTCATGATAATGATAACATCTGCTCAAGCCGGCAATTTATCAGTCACTTTACGGCATCTCGCTGAGCTAGTGCCTGAATACAAACCCTTCGACAAAAAATGAACCGTTTATAAGGACAAATAAATGAATGAAACGCCGCTTTCTCGCGCATTAATCTCTGTCTCTGATAAGACAGAATTAATTAAATTTGCGCGCTATCTAGAAAGTGCTGGTGTTGAGGTNCTATCAACCGGCGGATCNGCTGTCNTCATGGCTAAAGCCGGCATNAANGTTACAGANGTAGCCNAACATACGGGTTTTCCGGAAATNCTTGATGGTCGCGTCAAAACATTACACCCAAAGATCCATGGGGGTATTCTGGGGCGCCGCGACCTTGATGACCACCAGTCTCAGATGAAAAAGCATGAAATCACACCAATAGACCTGGTAGTAGTGAACCTTTACCCCTTTGAGGCAACAGTCGCNAAGGNTTCANCNTTCGAAGAATGCATTGAAAACATTGATATTGGTGGCCCGACACTNATACGGGCAGCTGCCAAGAACCANGCCTCAGTGACTGTAGTCACCGACCCTTGCCAATACGCCANAGTTCAAGAGGTTCTTAGTAATAACCAAGGGGCAACTACGCTAGAATTGCGCCGCGAGCTAGCTGCAGAGGCATATGCACACACTGCTTCCTATGACAGCATGATTGCAGGTTGGTTTTCAAATATTCAAGGTGAAATTTTTCCTAAACAGCTTTTCAACATAGGAAAGCTTCAACAGAAGCTGCGTTATGGNGAAAACCCTCATCAGGAGGCAGCCCTATACACAGGTGGAGTACCGAGACCTGGCGCAGCCGCAGCCCAGCAAATTCAGGGTAAAGAACTTAGCTACAATAACCTCAATGATACAAACGCCGCATTTGAATTAGTTTCAGAGTTTGTTAAGCCTGCGTGCGCAATAATTAAACATGCCAATCCATGCGGCGTTGCCATTGGCGACAGCCTAAGTGAAGCATATTTAAAAGCTTTAACATGCGATCCAGTCAGTGCTTTTGGGGGGGTTATAGCACTAAACGATGTTATTTTAGAAAATACTGCCAACCAAATCGCAAAACTTTTTGCTGAAGTCGTAATAGCACCAGAAGCAGATGCCAAAGCCCTGAAAATTCTATCAAACAAAAAGAATTTGCGAATCTTGATAACAGGCGGTATGGCTGATCCCACAGCTCCCGGGCAAGAATTAAAAAGCATCGCTGGTGGTTATCTTGCAATGTCGCGCGACAACGCCCGAGTGAACAGATCTGACCTGAAGGTCGTGACGCAAAACCAGCCAAGCTCCCAGCAATTAGAAGACCTTGAATTTGCCTTCACAGTCTGTAAGCATGTCAAATCAAACGCGATCATTTATGCTAAAAATGGCGCAACTGTAGGAATGGGTGTGGGACAGATGAGCCGGGTCGATTCATCCCGCATTGCAGCACTTAAGTCAAAAGAGGCCACAGAAAAGGCCCAGGAAGAGCAACCGCGCACCAAAGGCTCTGTTGTAGCATCGGACGCTTTCTTTCCTTTTGCAGATGGTCTAATTGCAGCAATCAACGCGGGCGCTACCGCAGTGATACAGCCAGGCGGCTCAATACGTGACCANGANGTTATCGATGCAGCGGACGAAGCNGGTATTGCAATGGTATTCACCGGGATACGACATTTCCGCCATTGATAGTTTNGGGCCGCACACAACNTAAGATCAANCCNCCTAATGCCCATGCTAGCAAAATGGTCACAAGCCCCGCGCGNTGGCTTTCGAATGCGTCCGTAGACGCNGCNTAGAAGAAGGGTCCTAANAAAGCTACCGATTTTCCACTTAACGCGTAAAATCCAAACATTTCTGCTTCTTTNTCTTTCACCGACAGCTTGGCAGCGAGCGACCTGCTGGCTGCCTGTACNGGNCCCACAAATATTCCGAGACCNATGGAAAANGCAATAAACATNACCTTACTGTCCATAAATAAAATGGCGANACCGAATACCACCAATCCAGCAAGACCAATTAGCACCGTTTGCTGAGGTCCAACATAATCATCGACCCATGAGAAAACAAAAGCTCCGGCCCCGGCTGAAAAATTGAGCGCGATCGCAAATAGCATTATTTGATCAATGGTCATCCCATGTACATCAGAAGCGTAAAGACCGCCGATCGCAAATAACGTAGCTAAGCCATCCCGATAGATTGCACTTGCCACAAGGAACAAAACCATTGGGCGGTTTGATTTCATTCTACGAGCAGCACTGCTTAATTGCCGCAAACCAGCCCTAACCGCTTTTGCTAATCCAGCGCCAACGTTTTTATTTACAGGCATATAGATAAAAAATGGGATAGCAAACAAACCCACCCATACTGCAACCAACAAGCCAATTGCCCGAATATTTTCAGCGTTCTGTTTAGAAAACCCGAACCAAGGAAAATCCGGTTTTATTAACGTAGCTAAAGCAACAAAAAGACACGTAAGCCCACCAAAATACCCCAGTGACCAACCCCATCCTGAAATCCTCCCTAGCTGGCCTTTAGGGGCCACTAGATGCAGGGTGGAATTATAAAAAATCGTCCCAAATTCAAAACCTACTGTAGCAATAACAACCAATATCAACGAGAATATGACGAATCGTTCGTCGGGTTCCGCAAAGAATAATAAAGCTGAAGCAAAAACGGTCATAGCGGTCGCTAAACCTACCCATCTTTTATGGTAACCTCCATGATCAGCAATAGCACCAGCAAATGGCGCGAATAATGCAACAACTAGACCGGCACCTCCAATAGTGTATCCCCACACAACGCTCCCACCAGTGGGATCACCATAAATTTCATGTGCAAAATAGACACTAAAAACGAACGTCCCGATAACTGTGCTATATGCGGAGTTTGCCCAGTCGTAAAGACACCAAGAAAAAATGAGTTTTCGGTTCACCATACTCATTCAGGCTCTTAATCTAGTGCCTTCTAATGTTGTACCCACGTATTTCCTATAGCCTCAAAAATACGCGCATCGCTTGCTCAAGAGCATTGGTCTACGCGGCTATATCACGTAAATTTGAAGCTACCTTCAATTTGGCATTGGTGTGAAACTGAACTTCTTCAGCACTTATGCCGGGCGCTGTTTCTTCAAGAAGATATCCATCTTTTGTCACTGATATTACAGCCATATCGGTAAATACACGAGTGACGCAGGAGAGCGCGGTCGCTGGATAAGTTAACGTTTCTGTCAATTTTGACTCCCCATTTTTGTTAACGTGAGTCATCATTGCGAAAACTTCCTTTGCTCCNGTAGCAATATCCATGGCACCCCCGATATTACCAGTTGGATCACCCGGCAAGCGCCAATTTGCTAGGTCTCCATTTGCTGCAACCTGAAAAGCTCCAAGTATCGCACAGTCAAGTCGCCCACCGCGGGCAAGAGAGAAAGAATCCGCATGGTGCACCAATGCTGCACCAGGAATGAGTGTGCAAAAATTCTTTCCCGCGTCGCGAAGGTCATCGTCCTGGCTTTCGGCTGGCGGCGGCGGACCCATACCAATAATCCCGTTTTCGCTATGAAATACAATGTCTTGTTCTGCTTTCACATATTTCGTAGTGAGTGTGGGCATACCAATTCCGAGGTTCACAACCCAGTCTGGCTGCAGATCAATTGCCAACCGCTTTGCAATAGAATCTCTGCTCAACAGACGTTCTGTTGGTAAGGGAATATTTTTCATTCGCCATATCCTCCGTCATCAATCACATAAGAGTCTACATAAATGCCAGGAGTGTGAACAATTTCTGGATCTATTTCGCCTAGCGGCACTTCAGCGCTCACTTCTGCTATTGTATGATCCGCTGCCATAGCCATTACTGGATTAAAATTGCGCGCAGCCAAACGATAAGTGAGGTTCCCCCTAGGATCTACGTTATGAGCTTTTATTAGGGCTATGTCAGCACGAAGTGCCTTTTCTAAAACGTAAGTCTTTCCATCTACGTCTATGTGGGGCTTACCTTCGGCTATCTCAGTCCCAAGTCCCGTTGGGGTTAAAAACCCGCCCAACCCGGAACCTGCCGCCCGCATTCTTTCAGCGAGTGTTCCCTGCGGGACAAGCTCTAGTTCAATCTTCCCAGAATGGTACAAATCATTAAAAATCACCGACCCTCGAGAGTAAGGGAATGTACAGATTACCTTTTTGACCGCGCCACTTTGGAGTAATGTAGCAATAGTATTGTGACCGGCACCAGCATTATTGGAAACTATGGTCAGATTTGAGAGCCTTTTATCGGTTAATCCCCTTATCAAAGCAATGGGCACCCCCCCCGTACCGAAACCACCGAAGAATATGGTGTCCCCATCCCGGACAGCCTCTAACGCAGCGGGTATAGTGTCTCTTTTTTTATTCTTCATACCCGCATGTTCTTTTTACTTCATCGATAGTTGTTTTATAATACTGAAAAAAGCCCGCAGAACTCGAAACCTATCCCTACATGCACCACGAGCCCGAAAACACTTTCTCAGGTATTGGAGCGGGCGATGAGATTCGAACTCACGACTTCAACCTTGGCAAGGTTGCGCTCTACCCCTGAGCTACGCCCGCGTTCATGTAAGGTGATAATACGTGAGGTGACGCGGTTTGCAAGACCTAGCTCGCAGGGATCCACAAACTGCAATGGTAAATTTTATGGTTAAGACGACGTTTTGCACTTCAATTCAGTTATACAACTGCTTTAAANNGCTTCAGATAAANTANNAAAGCTTNGAGCACCCANCTGTTTATACCGTAGAANAATCGAAGAAGAAGACNGGTTTCCTGCCNGGCGCACACANNAAAAANCTCTTCCTGAGNGACAAAAAAAGAAATCTATGGCTTGTTTCTGCACTTGATAATCAANTAATNGAACTCAAATTGCTCCGCCGATNTTTAGGTGCAACTGGCAGCCTTTCTTTTGGAGACGCTGCAANNCTCAAANAAAANNTGGGTGTTGAACCAGGTTCAGTTANTCCTNNTGCAATAATCAANGNCAAAAGAAGAGCNGTAAAAGTAGTGCTCGATAAAAACTTATTAGACTNCTGCAAGNTTAATGCTCATCCGCTTCGAAACAATATGACTGTCGCTATTGCTTCAAAAGATTTACTCCGATTTTTAAAAGCTTATAATCATTCGCCNANAGTCGTTGATTTCGCNCAATTGACTTGTGCGGATAGCCGTCCTAACTGTTGAGTANTNGGTNTTGTAACCGTNAGTGCCCTGAAAAACTTTTTTNGTTATCTCAGAACAAAGGATGATANTGCACATGGAAGACGTTACANCGGAGGATCAGTCCTTAATCGGTAATCTTNCCGGCGATCCGAGTGTTATNAAAGAAAGTTCTTCTGCTGANTTTGCGGAAGACGTTATGGNNGCAAGCCGCGACACGCCAGTAATAGTAGATTTTTGGGCTGANTGGTGTGGTCCCTGCAAACAANTGGGACCAATCATAGAAAAAATNGTTCTTGAAAAAAANGGAAGTGTAAAACTCGTTAAAATTGACATTGANANGTNCCCGGAGATAGCNCAACAGNTGCAAGTNCAATCNATACCNGCAGTNTTTGCGTTCGTNAACGGGCAGCCTGTCGATGGTTTTGTAGGGGCGCAGCCTGAGAGCCAGATACGNAGTTTNATTGATCGGNTAATCCAACGTATGGGTGTTGCCGCCGAACCNTCACCANTNGAACAAGCNCTGAGCCACGCAGCAGAACTCTTCGCNGGAGGTGACNCACAAAATGCAGGTGCGCTTTACGACCAAATTCTTNAACAANAACCAGATAATACAANGGCGGTAGCAGGCCTTGCNAAATGTTTGTTGGCTNAAGGAAAGGTTGATGCNGTAAAGAAATTAATTGCTGATGTNCCAGCAGACAAACAAGGAGACGCTGATATANGTTCNGTANGCGCNAGTTTGGAGCTCGCAGGAGCTGGCGCTGAGNCGGCNAANCAGTCNGAAAACNTNGANAAGGCANTTTNTGANGACCCGGGAAANCACAAAGCACGGTTTGATTTAGCCCTAGCTCTTTTNGCGCAGGGAGACAAAGANGGNGCTATAAANCACTTACTGTATATAATAAAACGAGACAGAGGTTGGANTGATGACTCCGCCAGNAAACAACTTTTAAAGATNTTCGATGCTTTGGGTAATGATGATCCNGCGACGTTGGNTGGTCGCCAACAACTATCGTTGATACTTTTCTCATGAGTGTTTTTGACCCCNGGTTTGAAGATCTCNGCGACACAATACCTATTTTTCCACTACCNGGCGTNTTACTTTTACCCGGTGGCTTTTTGCCTCTCAATATCTTCGAACCGCGCTATTTAAATATGACATCAGATGCGNTGGGTGGAGATCGGATGATAGGCATGATNCAACCGCGCCCATGNGAAAATGTTGTCGGTGANCACCCGGTTTATAATACTGGTTGTGCAGGTCGCATTGTAAGCTTTGAGGAAACAGAAGACGGACGGTACCTAATAACGTTAAAGGGAGTTGCGCGATTCAACATAAAGCAGGAATTAGCCCCAAAAAACGGCTGTCGTTTGGTAGAGCCCGACTGGAGNCCTTACTCCCACGATCTAGACGANAACAATAATGACATACCCGACAGNGAGGNTTTNTTAAAATCATTAAAAAAATATTTNGCTATTAACAAAATCGATGCAAATTGGGATGCTATTGAGGAAGCACCTTGTGAGCGTCTTGTAACTTCCGTTGCGATGATTTGTCCTTTTGAACCGCCTGAAAANCAAGCCTTACTAGAAGCAATTACTGTTCCCGAGAGAATTAAGGTNTTAACGACGCTGGTTAGTATGGCCGTTATGAGCGTAGGGGGCGAGAATTTTGACAGGCAATGACAATACTTGAGTAACAACATGCGTATTGGGCGGAAACTATCAAACAAATTGATAAATACTAGGGTTGTTTTATCTTTGGAGTATCACGATGGCAGACGAGCATAAACCTTCCGTAGACCCAAAATTACTAGAAATATTAGTTTGCCCCGTCACTAAATGTTCCTTACACTATGATCATGAGGCACAAGAATTGGTGAGTGAACAAGCCAAGTTGGCCTATCCAATCCGAGACGGAATACCAATTATGTTAGCTGATGAAGCTCGGTCTCTTGATTAACGCCCTTCAATGAAAACGCTTCGACCTTCGTAATGCACTCGAACACTAACAGCAAACATTGGCCCGTTGAAATCCGTCTCAATAAAAATAAGCGGCAATTGGATATCGAGTTCGAGGATGGCAATAAATTTAGCCTCTCTGCTGAGTTGCTCCGGGTTGAGAGTCCGTCCGCGGAAGTCCGTGGCCATAACCCTAGCGGGAAAAAAATTTTGGCAGGTCGAAAACATGTGGCTGTGATGAATATCGAAAAAGTGGGTCGTTATGCGATACGGATCCATTTTGACGATCTTCACAACACAGGGATTTATACTTGGGAAAACCTTTATCGGCTAGGTCGTGATCAGGCTGCCATTTGGCAGGATTATCTGCAGGCACTTAAAGAAAATGGTCTTAGCCGATCACCATAGATGTTTGAGACGCCTTAGAGCCAACGTGCCTATTTTAGAGTGTGTCCCCGCGCACCAGCCGCGGCAACTTGCCAACTTGCCCCATTGCATGCCGCATAAGGAATTTCTTTACCAAAGGCAGCTTATCCACGAGAGCAAGCCCCATGTCCCTAGAGAGACGCAAGGGGCCTATATCATTTGAAAAAAGGCAATTAAGACTATCGGTTACAGCTATTAAAACAAAATTATCGAACCGCCGCCATCGTTCATAACGACCTAAAACGTTGTTAGAGCCAACATCACCACCAATACGAGATGTGTCCACAATAAGTTCCGCTAATGCGGCAACATCACGAAGCCCTAAGTTCAGTCCTTGCCCGGCTATAGGGTGTATTGCGTGTGCAGCATCACCCACCAACGCTAACCTCTGGCCAGTGTATCGTTCGGCATGCAACATGCCAAGCGGATACACATGACGTGGGCTGACCAAATCAATCTTACCTAGCCAGCCTCCGAAACGTTGGCTGAGTTCTTTCAAAAATCTTTCTTCCGGGAGTGCAATATAATGATCTACAAGATCTATCCGCTCAGTCCACACGACATTACACCGATTCTCGGTCATTGGAAGCATCGCGAACGGTCCTCCAGGAAGAAATAATTCAACAGCAGTACCAGCATGCACTCGCTCGTGGCGCACATTGCAGACAATGGATTTTTGGTCATACATTTTTACGCGAGTCTTAATCCCCGCTTCATTACGGATCTGCGATCCGCGTCCATCAGCAGCAATGAGTAAGGAGGCATTTAATTGTATCCCCGACTCGGTCTCAGCAAATACACCGAATGGTCCTCGCTGCACGGATACTATATTTGCCGACTCGAGCAGCTTCAAAGTTTTGCAGCCCGATGCAACGAGTCTCAATGCTTCTCGGATTGAGCAATTTTCAATAATATACCCGAAAGGACTTTCTCCAACGTCCGAGTGGTCGTAGTGTAGGAACAGGGGAGAGATGCCGCGTAAGGGATGCCCATCAGCCACCCTAATATCCCAAATTGGAGACGCATTGGCCTCGAGATATGGCCAAACCCCTATCCCCTTTAAAATATTCACGGAGCCATTTGCAATCGCAGATGCTCTACCGTCATAACTTTTTGCCGTGTCTGCTTCGGCTGCTAAACGGTCTGCTAAAGCTACTTTAAGTCCGGCCCTGCTCAGCGTGATGCCAAGGGTTGCACCAACCATACCTCCCCCAACAATAAGGATATCTGCTGAAATGTCTGCGCTACTACTCATGCTCATAAAAATACTTTTTTATTCTTCACTGTCCAGCATCACACCCATGATTTTTTTGCCTAATTTTTAATCAAGTTTACTCATGCTGACTACTATTTATTCACTATAATTTTGGCGTCCTTTTTAAAGCGGAAAAGAAAATTGCTCAACCAACTGATTTCATTGAGNGTTTTTAAAATATGCAGAACGGCATGATTTTTGATTTGTTTTTTCTGACCCTATTCAGTTAGGAAGGACAATTGTTAAATTCTCAACAGTCAGGATCAATTATGGAATACTCAACAGTTAGGCATCAATTATGGCCGAAAGTAGTACAAGCCACATGAAATTAGTGATGATGATCATCAAGCCATTCAAGTTAGATGAAGTACGGGAAGCGGTGACCGGCTTAGGCATCGAAGGAATGACCGTTAGCGAAGTCAAAGGCTTCGGTCGGCAGAAAGGGCAAACTGAAGTTTACCGGGGGGCTGAATATGCCGTCAATTTTNTACCAAAAGTCAAGATTGAAGTAGCGTGCGAAGACAGCAAAGTCGAAGCAATCGTGGAGGCTGCTCAAGCCGCTGCCAGCACCGGTAAGATTGGTGATGGAAAAATATTCGTTTCCGACCTTATCAAAACAGTACGCATTAGAACCGGCGAGACTGACGCCGACGCACTCTAGGGGAGATTAAAAAATGACATCAATTTTAAAATTAACGCGTTTTTTTGGCGTAGCGTCGTTCGTTACGGTAGGTTTTTCTATGCCAGCGTATGCCGCTGTTTCAGAAGAAACGGCCTTCGTCTTTAATACCTTTTCTTTTCTTGTCCACGGCTTTCTAGTAATGCTTATGGCAGCCGGTTTTGCAATGTTGGAGTCAGGGCTTGTAAGAACAAAGAATACGGCTGCCATTTGTTTAAAAAACATGGCCTTATATTCGGTAGCGGGTCTAATGTTTTACATAATCGGTTACAATTTAATGTACACTGATGTTGCGGAAGGCGGTTACATAGGCAGTTTTAGCCTTCTGTACAACACTTCACCCGCCGAGGCAGCATATTTAGCAGCCGAGACAAAAACCGACGCTCTATTGAAAGAGGTCGGTGGCTATTCAGTTATGTCTGACTGGTTTTTCCAAATGGTTTTCGTTGCGACNGCGGCCTCTATCGTTTCTGGNACNGTTGCTGAGCGTATAAAAGTGTGGCCGTTTTTAATATTTGTGGTTGTTTTGGCTGGCTTCATTTATCCAATCCAGGCTTCTTGGCATTGGGGTGGTGGATGGCTCGCCGCAATGGGTTTTTACGATTTTGCAGGATCAACTCTCGTGCACTCTACGGGCGGTTGGGCAGCCTTAACTGGGGCTATTATTTTAGGCGCCAGAACTGGAAAATACGCCAAAGACGGATCTGTTCAGGCTATACCTGGTGCTAACTTGCCGTTAGCAACCTTAGGTGCATTCATACTGTGGTTTGGATGGTTTGGTTTCAATGGAGGTTCTCAACTTGCTCTGGGTAGTGCGGCGGATGCAGCAGCGATCGCCATCATATATGTTAACACTAATCTTGCTGCTGCTGCCGGTGTGATCGCTGCAATGATCACCGCTCAGATTTTATACAAAAAGATTGATCTCACCTTTGCGTTAAATGGAGCAATAGCTGGATTAGTTTCAATCACAGCAGGTCCCGAATACCAAAATCACCTCATTGCCTGCTTTATCGGTGCTATCGGGGGCGTGATTGTAACTATTTCCGTGCCCTTGTTGGATAAATTGAAGGTAGACGACGTGGTGGGAGCAGTTTCAGCGCATCTAGTTGCTGGCATCTGGGGCACTCTTGCCGTTGGTATTTTCTACGCTGAACACTCCTTGGGAACTCAACTCATAGGCGTTGTGTCGATTGGCGCTTTCGTTGTTATAACAAGTGCAATCACTTGGTATGTCCTAAAGGTAACGGTCGGCATCAGAGTTGATGACGATGCTGAAGTGATTGGATTAGATAAAGACGAACTTGGAATGGAAGCATATCCTGAGTTTGGAAAAATTTCGAAATAAATCCCTAACTACCTACAAAATCTTTGGGGGAAGCCTGAGTCTTCCCCCATTTTTTTTGCCCTGGGAATATGATTGTTTTGATTTTGTATTACTTAGAGAAATTGAAAATAATTTTTATTTACGTATTACTCAAATAAGGAGTATCATTACTTAAGTTTTGTTAATTTAACATTAGTGGCGCAATGCATAATCCGGCATTCGATCAACTTGCGACTTATCCATTTTGGCGTCTTAATAATCTCCTGGAAAAGGTGCCTAAACCTGATGGCTTTACAGAGCTTGCATTGCAAATTGGCGAGCCAAAAATACCACCGCCCGGTTTCCTAGCAGAAATTATTGGTGAAAATTCAAGCAAATGGGCTAATTATCCGCCCCATCCCGGCACTGAAAGTTATCGAGCGGCTTGCGCTTCTTGGCTTACAAAACGCTACTCGTTGCCCGAAGAAATGATTGATGAAACAGCCAACATTCTTCCATGCGCCGGCACAAAGGAAGCACTCTTCCATATGGCGTTTCTTGCAGTCCCACGTGACCGAATCAAGGGCGGCAATGAACCATATGCCGTTCTTGTCCCTAATCCAGTCTACCAAGTCTACTATGGTGCAGCAGTGTTCTCTGGAGGTAAGCCTTACCCGATTTCCGCGCCGGCAAAAAATAATTTCATGCCGGATTATGCAGGCGTTAATCCGGATATACTTGAACGAACTGCTTTGGTCTATCTTTGCAACCCATCAAACCCCCAAGGTGCTAGCGCATCAATGACTTACCTAACCGAATTGATTGCCCTGGCCCGTAAACATGATTTCGTATTGGTAGTTGATGAATGCTATTCAGAAATTTACAGGGGAACACCCCCAATCGGAGGGCTACAAGCTTGCGCTCAACTCGATGGGAATATGGATAATGTCCTTGTATTGCATTCACTCTCAAAACGTTCCTCTGCACCCGGGCTGCGCTGTGGATTCGTTGCTGGCGACCCAAAATTAATTGACTTGTATAGAACAATCAGGAGCTATGCCGCGGTCGCAGTTCCACTTCCGATATTGGCCGCAGGAGAAGCTTTGTGGAGAGATGAAGCGCATGTTGATATCAATCGTGCTCATTATGGGAGCCTTTTCACAGCAGCCGAGGAAATTCTCGGCCACATTAATGGATTCTCAAACCCCCCCGGAGGATTTTACCTTTGGCTTGATGTGGGTGACGGCGAAGAAACAGCTCTAAAACTCTGGAGTGAGGCTGGGGTCAAGTGCATGCCCGGAGGTTACATGGCTCAGAATGATCCCTTCACCGGAGTTAATCCAGTTTCCCAGTATTTACGCGTGTGCCTAGTCCATGACAAGGTAACAGCAGTAGAAGCACTTGAGAGAATTTCTGTAGTGTTGCAGGGTTAGCATCCAATGGCTATTGCCTCTAAAAAGACACCATTTCTTCCAACTCAGCTCAGAGAACAAATTGCGCGTACTCGACGAGCAACAGTCGGGGTAGGACTTATAACACTATCATTATTTCTTGCCGTGGCGTTGCTAAGTCATCAGGGTGGCGATCCTTCGCTTAATACCGCGACAGGTATTAAAGCTCAGAATCTTATGGGCAGCAGCGGCGCTTTGATAAGCGATTTTTTTCTTCAGACCTTTGGCTATGCAACATACATAGCGATTCCCATACTTGCATCGTGGGGTGTTCAAACAACCATATCAAAACAAATTTCAAAGTTCTGGCTGCGCGTATGTTTTTTTCCGTTACTTTTAGTACATTCCGCTACGACCATAGCTCTCATTACTAATGCAGAGCAAAGCTCCGAAGTTATCAGCCCTGGTGGCATAACTGGTCATATACTGGCAATAAATATTATCTTACCTTGGGCATTGGGTAATGATTTGAATAAAATATTGATCTGGCTGCCATCGGTTTTACTTGCATGCACATTATTTCTTTATCTCCTTGCTTTTACCAAGTCTGAATGGGTAATCGGAATTAAGGCTGTTTGGAGGCATGCTCATCGTATCAGAAGTGTAATTCAGCCGTATTTAAGCCGACTAATGACACAACACGCTGGGAAGGGTAGCCTGGAAAGCAGACCCCTTTTAAATCAAACTAAGAAATCAGCCAAAGTTATTGAAACCAGGAGAGNGCACCAAAACCGTAAAAAATCACCTGCTCCTCCNCGTCAATCGAGCCTAGACCTTNAACCAAAAGACAGTAACTTCTCACTTCCGTCCCTTNGTCTTTTGCATGCGGCAGACCCTTCACCAGAAAAANATCACCCTGANACCAAGCAGGGGCTAAAACAAAATGCGCATCTACTCGAGGGCGTACTTCAAGATTTTGGAGTGCGCGGGGAGATTGTGAAAGTTCGCCCTGGTCCGGTGGTTACCCTTTATGAACTTGCGCCGGCGCCCGGAACAAAAACTAGCCGTGTTATCGGCTTATCAGATGATATAGCGCGTTCCATGAGTGCCATATCTGTTCGAATAGCAACAGTGCCAGGCCGCAATGTTATAGGNATTGAGCTACCAAACAGCGATCGCGAGACAGTTTTTTTAAGCGAGCAGCTTTCTGTNAAGGTTTTTGAAAAAAATAACGGCAAACTCCCATTGGTATTGGGCAAAGATATTGGCGGCATGCCAGTCATTGCAGACCTATCTAAAATGCCGCACCTTTTAATTGCGGGGACTACAGGCTCGGGGAAGTCGGTAGGATTGAATGCCATGATTCTATCGCTTTTATTCAAGCTGCAGCCCGAGGATTGCCGCTTTATTATGATCGATCCGAAAATGTTAGAGCTCTCCATATATCACGATATTCCCCACCTACTAGCGCCCGTAGTCACAGACGCAAAGAAAGCCGTCGTGGCTCTGAAGTGGACNGTCCGAGAGATGGAAGATAGATACCAGGCGATGTCCAAGCTGGGTGTTAGAAATATNGAGGGCTATAACAAACGCGTTGGGGAAGCTGCAAAAAAAGGGGANGTGCTNACCCGGAACATACAAACCGGTTTTGACACAGAGACCGGNAAGGCNATNTTTGAGGAACAAGAATTGGNCCTCAAACCTATTCCATTCATAGTCGTTGTGGTTGACGAAATAGCTGATNTAATGCTCGTTGCNGGCAAGGATATAGAGGCTTCTATTCAAAGACTGGCACAGATGGCGCGAGCCGCCGGGATCCATCTCATTATGGCGACACAGCGTCCATCGGTTGATGTGATTACGGGTACAATAAAAGCAAACTTCCCTACTCGCATAAGCTTTCAGGTCACATCTAAGGTTGATAGTCGTACAATATTGGGTGAACAAGGTGCCGAACAGTTGTTAGGTCACGGTGACATGCTGTATACCGCCCCTGGTGGGCAATTGAATCGTGTACATGGGCCGTTTGTTTCAGATGATGAAGTCGAGGCTGTTGCTGATTACNTNCGTTCCCAAGGNCTGCCTCAGTACAATGAAACAGTGACCGAAGAGAAAGATAATGNAACTAGTGGGTTTGGAAACGNCAAAGAAGAAACAGATGCCTTNTATGACAGNGCAGTTGCGCTGGTTTGCCANGAGCAAAAAGCATCAACTAGCTTCATTCAGCGCCATCTTCAAATNGGCTACAATCGCGCTGCGCGTATCATGGAGCAAATGGAGAAACAGGGTGTTGTCAGTACNGCCAATAAAGTTGGGAAAAGAGAGATACTNGCAAGTTCTCACTAGNTTATTTTGTTTAATATTCNCANTNGTAAGCTTGCATGNCTTTACANTAAAGCACTCTTTCGCTGAGCCAAGCGGCCGNCCGCTAACCGTAAGTCANAAGGCTCACGTGAGCCGAATANTGTCGTATTTGAACCGAATAACAACCCTGCAGGCNCAGTTTTCTCAAACCAACCCNGACGGAAGAGTCTGGCGCGGAACAGTCTCAATTCAGCGTCCAGGAAATTTTCGATTTGATTACGATCCGCCAGTTCCGCACACACTAATTTCAAATGGTACATGGTTCATCCATTTAGACAGAGAGCTCNGAGAGAGCAATTTCCTTCCTCTANACCGCACACCTGCGAGGTTTCTTCTNCGCAAAAAAGTAACTTTTGATCGTGATGTTGAGCTTGTCGGATTCCGCCGTTCTNANGGTCTTATCCATCTACAAATTCTCAATAAAGAACACCGGGACATGGGTTCAATAACGCTCANNTTTNACGAACAACCTCTTGCCTTGAAACAGTGGTTTGTTANTGATGAGCAAGACAATCAAACCCTTGTGTCTTTAGAAGGNACGCGTCTCGGGCTAAAGTTGGAACCTNGNTTNTTTGANTTTGTCGAACCAGAACNGGAAGATCAAGACCAATAATGCTTAAGANNTNTACTCATTTAAAANGTTGAAAAGATTACGCTCATGACACAAAAACCNATTGTCGGAATTACCGCCTGTAGNACAGAAATAAGCGGCAAACCGGCTCATCGAGTTTCGGAAAAATATGTCGACGCTCTCAAACGTGTGACTGACTGTATACCGCTACTAATACCAGCATTCGGAGATGTAAATTTTTCGCCGCAAATCATAGAACGATTNGACGGTTTATTGCTTACCGGAAGTGCCTCGAATGTGGAGCCAATCCGCTATAATGGATCACCAAGTCGGACCGGCACCGCACATGATGTCTATCGCGACGGCANATCGCTTCCATTAATACGAAGTGCNGTCAAATCTAAACTTCCTATTTTTGCCGTCTGTCGGGGAATACAAGAATTGAATGTGGCGCTTGGCGGAAGCCTCCATCAAAATATTCATGAAGTGGCTGGTAAAAATGAGCATAGGATGAATCGNGCAGCNAATAACGAAGAACGTTTTTCGGTTCGTCATCCGATTGNGATTAAACCGAACGGTCTATTGAGTAAATTAGTAAACGGCTNAGAAAGGGAAATGGTAAACTCCNTGCACGCNCAGGCAATAGATGAGCTGTCGGACCAACTAATTGTAGAAGCCACNAGTGATGATGGCGTTATTGAAGCTGTAAGCCTTAAAAGTGGCAGCAGTTTCGTNCTGGGGGTACAGTGGCACCCTGAGTACCCTCTTGACAAGGACTGTGAAATGGCAGTCGGTCTCTTTAAAGCATTTGATAGAGCAGCGAAAGAGCACNTAAGTGCCCGCCAAGATAGTAATAAAGATGTTGACGCCGCCTAGTATTGNATGGNTTTGATTTGGAGAGTTTTATGAATTATTCNATCCCTTTACCGCGACCGTCATGTCTGAANATTTCTGGCAGCNCAGACCTATTNCCAGTCAACCGNATCTTTTGTGTGGGACGTAATTANGCTGATCATGCCCGTGAAATGGGNCATGATCCAAATCGTGANCCGCCGTTCTTTTTCACAAAGTTCGCTGATGCAGTTTTCACAGGAGATGACTATCCTTACCCNGTTGCAACAAATGACGTTCACCCAGAATGCGAGATGATAGTTGCTTTATCCTCCGGAGGCGCAAATATTCCTGACACTAAAGCGCTCAATTGCGTATTCGGTTACGGAGTTGGGTTCGACATTACNCGCCGAGATATGCAACAAGAGGCCAAAAACCTCGCGCGCCCATGGGCACTNTCNAAAGGNCCAGATTTCGCCGCCCCCTGCAGTATCCTACATCCAGTTTCTGANGTNGGGCATATCGAAAAAGGCAAACTTCAATTCACNGTTAATGGCGAGNGACGTCAAGAAGGAAACATAGATCAGATGATATGGTCGACCTCTGANATGATAGCTTTTTTATCAACGATGATCACCCTTAAGCCAGGCGATTTGATCATGACCGGAACACCAGCGGGCGTGTCAGCCGTCATCAAAGGAGATCATCTAGTGGGTCANGTTGACGGCCTCTCGGACCTTCAACTAACTATTACTTGACCCTCCAACCCTACGGANCGGACTGTCCTACCATCAGATTTTGGGGCAAATTAATTTGTTACAACCACTTACCCGCCATTCAAATCCATGTCTGGCATTAACAATGCGTTTGCAGAAAGTGAAATTCGGACGCCANCCCCTGCAAAAGGGTGAACCTCGTGAAGCAAGTATCCNGGGAAAACAATAAGCATCCCATCCTCTGGTTGTATATCCATTTGATAGCCAAATGGTGGCTGCATATTCGGCGCTGTACGCATTCCGGACCTAGGGTCTACAAATGACAGTGCTCCACTTAATGGCCGCTCAGCAGGGGGNGGNGGAACAGCAATATAATAAATGGCNGACCATAAACTGCCATCGTGGCTGTGCGCTCTCGTATAAGANCCGTTACGCGCAATATTNGCCCATCCAGTAACGATGATTTCNATATCGGGCGGAAAACCATCAACCATTTCGCTCGTCAACTCCTGAAATGCTTGAGCCAAATGTTGCTTGAAAATTTGCATTTCTTCTTCTGGCCATTCCATCAAATCATGATCTGATTGCCAGCCTCCAATGTTACTTCCAACATTACGCGGCCGCACTGTTTCGTGCGCCAACACTATNTCTTGCAATCGGGAATTTATCGCTTGGAGCGCAGCCACCTTACGNATGAGTACAGGCGTAGCNAATACTGAGTGAATTTGNTGTTTAATGTTTTCCATTTTTATCTGTANTTATTTTCTAATTAACGATCAAGNAGTAACGCTTTTTGCANTTAAATTATCAGGCTTGANGATCTGTATNTGAAGTCTNGTAATACGATATTTNCGCATTTTTCGATTGTGACTTTTATGTGCATTCAGATNTTTCTCCATTTAAACATGGCTANANCGCTTGTNAGTCCNACTTTCCTTAACATTGAGCTAAAACTCCGAAAAACNNTTTTTCGAAATCAATTTNTAANCNATGGTAAAAAGTTANCNGTCTGTCCTTNTTGCTTTAATAGACTGCAATTGCAAATTTGACGACTGTAGTCTTCGCGCCAATTCACGAATNACTTGAATCGCTACCTTGGGAAACTCTTCTATGAGGCTAAGAAAAAGGTCTTTACTGATTCTAAGTGTNTTNANTTCGGTCTCCGCAATAATCGTAGCTATGCGCGGCGCATCACACAGTATCGCAATTTCNCCCACAATCTCCTGCTCTCGCACTCTAGCGANTTCNAGTTCACCGCTAGGCCCTTCAACAGTGACGCGGGCTTCGCCATTGAGAATAANGTAAGCNGCGTCGCCAAGCTCGCCCTGTTTGAATACAACTTGCCCTGGCTGGAAAATCAATCTTTCACTAGTAAAAGCAAGAAGTTTAAGTTTAGCCAGTTCGACATTCTCGAATAGGGGTGTCTTTCTAAGTAGAGCAACCTCTTCATTAATANCCGTNTCCATATATTGNTCTACCAACCCTCCNCTTTGACATNCTTAACCATAGAATCGGGTGATCCTTGCCTTGCAATACTGCCATTTTTCATTAAGACCACATGATCAAAAAGGTCGATCCGATGCGGTCTGTTCATTACCCAGATAATACCGCGTCCANNCCTGCTGAGAAGAATTTTCTCTATCATCTCTTCCTGTGATTTTTTATCTAGGGTGTCACTAGCGCCATCAAGAATCAATAAGTCTGGATTCTTAATTATACAGCGACCAATGCTGATTTTCTGGCGTTGAGCGCCGGAGAGTAAAGCCCCTCCAACCCCAACTTGCGAACCCAACCCCACCGATATGACGGTTCCACGCAGATCAAGCTCATCAATAATCTCTNTGATNGCATTTCCAATCTGTTCTTCCCCTGCAGCAAAACCATGGGCTAATTTGCCGAACAAGATGTTTTCCTGTAATGAAACTTCGGGGTTAAATCGTTCTTCTTCAAAAAATGCGACGCTCCCTGCCAACTCCGCCGGCATATCATTTAAAAGTGCATGCCGTGCGCTCAAGATTTGAGCCTGAATCTCTTTCGTTATCATCCCCAAGCGGTGTCTGGCTGGAGCTAGCTGCAACGGCAGGGACAAAAGTTTAACTCTGTCCTTTTCCTGAATTATGTCTCCCCTAGCAATTCGGGCTAATAGCTGCTCAAAGTTTGGCAATTGCTCTGAAGAAATAAAGCTATAAGGTTGAAAGAATTCGTGCTCCGGTGGCAAATCGGAAAAAAGCTCGATCATTGTTTCGGCAACTTTTTTCCCTATCTCCAGAAAAACGTCGGTAAGACCGTGATCATCCAAAACTGCCCTAACACATTCCTGCTCAGCGATTCCCTCAGCCTTGAATTGATGGTTCAATGGCGTGCCAAAGAGCAAGTTCTCTCCTACGGTTGCGTTTAGATTGTAAAGATCCTTATCAAAAAGTTCGACGGATTTTGCAAGGTTCGCATTCGACCTCAGCCGCTCATGCAAGACTTTACGTGCAATGATCATCTTGTCAGCAATGTCAGACTGATGAATTGGATTTATCTTTTCGTGCAAACCGATTTTATAAACTTCACGGTCAAGTTGAACTTCCTTCAGGACCTCCAAAATGCGCGCATGTAACTCCTCCCGCCCCACAACTCCCGCGGCTGAGCGATCA
This sequence comes from Rhodospirillaceae bacterium, assembly GCA_002718015.1. Taxonomy (GTDB): domain Bacteria; phylum Pseudomonadota; class Alphaproteobacteria; order UBA8366; family UBA8366; genus UBA8366. The sequence continues at coordinate 18,306 of PBCW01000023.1, read as the reverse complement.
ATCCAATCGGGTTCAAATAAGCAGTCTGGACTGCCCGAACTGTGTGTTTTGACAGCTCCCGAAGAATTTNATGTTTTATGCAGATCTAAAACCGACGATCCCGTGGTAATATGGTTCAAGCCATAAACCAAGTTTTCATGGATAGAGCAGCTATTCAGATGTCCATTAGGACCGGCGTAAGCAATGCGTCTGCCTGTTATTGCTTCAGGCATAAGCGCAGTATCCTGACCATCTATAGTGATTTTCCCATGNCTTGGTGTGATAAGTCGTGCCAACAACATCGCCAGTTCCGACTTTCCACTCTCCACGTTGCCGAGNACNGCNACGTGTTGATTGAGCGNTATATTCAAGCTCGNATCTTTCAAAATAAAGACACCATTCTCATCGAACAAGCTTACATTAGCTACAATATCGCCCTGCAAATTCGGNATCTTCGGCGGCACTTNCAAGATCAATTCTGGTTTGGTAATATTCGGCGGATCAAATTGCTCGACNATTTGTTGGTATTTTATNCGTATATCNTCTTTTTGTTGGTACCAAGAGAGTAGTTCNTTCCACGGNGCCGCCAATTCTTTATAAGCTGCNAGNACTGCGACCAGGGCGCCAAATGTCAGTTCACCTTGAATTACAAGATATCCGCCAATAGANAAGAAAAAGAATGGTGTTAACTTATCAATAAAATTATTGAGAAANTTTATNAAAAATTTTCGTCNGAAAAGTTCGTAGCGAATGTCATAAATACGAGCCAGGCGACTAGCAAATTTTGCCAACTCATACTGACTTGCATTATGGGNNTGCACCTCGATAATTCCGGACACCGANTCGCTGATATGGTCTGACAAGCGCCGAACGTTNAGCACTCGGGCCTTAGCTAANTCATTAACTTTACGCTGTAGTCTCGGAATGAGATAAACCTGGANCGGGTAAAGTGAGATAGCTGCAACCCCTAAAACCGGGTCTTGGAAAACTATAAAGGTAATAATAATTACTAATTGACCNCCAAAAAATAGCGGNTCTGCGAAAGCAGTTCCTATGAAGCCGCCTAGAGGTTCAACTTCTGCGGTAATTATTGGAATTAACTCCCCCTGACTGNNCTTTCGGAACTGCGGAAGGGGAAACCTTAATATTCGATTNTATAATTGATATCGCAGNAGCCGAAGCAATCGCTCTCCCATTCGACCTTTATATACGTTAATGTAATATTTNAACCCACCATTNATAAAAACAGCACCGAGNTACNTNACGCTAAGCACTACAAGGAATGTTATCTGCTCGAGNCCCGATTGGATGTCAAAACCAAAAATATTNAAATCAAAAGGCGGGCCACNGTCGTNGTTCTCAATTGCTTTATTGACAATTAGTTTTGGCAATTCGAGAGATATGTAGAGAAAGGGGTAGTANAATATTATCACCAACACCAAGAACAATTGTTGCNTGGAGCTGTGACGAAAAACNTATTTAAAAATTGAGGGTTCCATATAGTANTTCAGCCTAACCGAAAAATTCTTTTCCCCAACAATCANTGCGAGACATTATATTAGGCACGCAAAGGGNNAATGGATGCAACGTAAAATTTCATTTTGCAGATCATGTGNTTATGAACATAATCAAAGTGGCTACCCGCTATTACTCCTGTAACACAATTAGAACGCTACGCAGGGATCANCGGTGCAACATTCTTCAAACCGAGTATTAATATACAGTCACGATACGTTCGGTCTNGGACACCTGCGCCGCAGTGCTGCAATAGCCAAAGAACTCGTTGCCAATCATAAGGATTTNTCNGTTTTAATAATATCNGGATCGCCAGTTTTGGAACAATTCAGTTTCGACCAACAAATAAAGGTTGTTTCAATACCGTGCATAAAAAAACTTTCCTCCGGGCGATACACATCTCATNATAAAAGAATCCCTTTAGATGNAACTTTAAAGCGCCGAACTGAAATTATTTATGAAACTGCGTGTACGTTTAAGCCAAACTTATTCATTGTTGATAAAGAACCCNTGGGGCTAGGAGGTGAGATTAAAAGCACCCTTAGANAACTNAACTCTGTAAATATCCCCTGCGTCCTTGGTTTACGCGATGTTCTNGACGATCCNGAAAAACTTAAATGGGAATGGAAGCAAAAGAATGCTGCAATAGCTCTTGAACATCTCTATTCAGAAATATGGATTTACGGAATTCCAGAAATCTATGAACCATTATCAAGGCTCGATCTGCCAAAAACNATACACNAAAAAATCGTTTATACAGGCTATCTTCGCCGNACCGCCTCGGCGACGGCNGAATGTATGCCCAACTTTGATAAAATTAAAAAATCTATNGGCAAAGACTTTATTCTGGTGACACCTGGCGGTGGTGGTGACGGNGCTAATTTTGTTGATACCATTATGGGAGCTTACGAAATGGATGACTCTATACCATACCCAGCTCTAGTTATTTTGGGCCCGTTAATGCCNAGGAAGCAACAACGTNCTTTTGCGCGTAGGTCTCNAAATATNGCCCGTGTTACCACTTTAACGTTCGATAAACGGATGGAAAACATTATGAACGAAGCCGTGGGAGTCGTGGCAATGGGTGGTTACAATACTTTCTGCGAAATTCTCTCCTTTGACAAACCGGCCTTGGTTTTGCCGCGCACCGCACCGCGCCGAGAACAATTCATTAGAGCTGAGCGTGCTCATCAACTTGGACTCATTTCGATGGTTGACATTCAAACCACTTCTCAACCTCGCTCNATGGCCACAGCATTGAAGCACTTGCCACGGCAACCCGCCCCTAGCATGCAAATTATTCCAGGGCTTCTCGACGGACACACCAAACTCAATTACCATGCCGAAAAACTTTTGGAAACAACTTGCCCGGTTAGGAACAGTTCCAGTTTAATGAATGCTTCAGGTTAAACTGGCGAGATGACAAGAAAAACCGTTCTAATTGTAGTGAAAGGTTATCCACGCCTTACAGAGACTTTCATATCGCAAGAAATTAGGGGCCTGGAGCGCCGCGGATTGCAAATAGAGCTGGTTTCTCTCCGACGACCAACCGAGTCAATTACGCACCCCATCCATGCTGAGATCAAGGCTCCAATAAGATACTTGCCCGAATACATCCATGCCGAGTTGAGCCGCGCTTTTTTTGGTTGGTTGAAAGCACGGAAACTAAGCGGTTATGGAGCGGCAATTCAGATGTTTCTGCAGGATTTCGCCCGTGATAGGACACGGAATCGAATTCGTCGTTTTCTACAAGCTTGTATTTTAGCCAGCGAAGTGGGACCGAACATCAACAAAATCTACGCTCATTTTCTACATACGCCAGCTTCAGTTGCGCGGTACGCATCAGTTATGCGAGGATTACCGCTCTCCCTTTCGGCGCACGCTATTGATATATGGACATGCCCTGACTGGGAATTGGCCGAAAAAATTAATAGCGCTGAATGGACGACCGTTTGCTCCAAGGCAGGAGCAGCTAAGTTGCGATCGCTCGCAAAAAATCCGTCAAAAATATTCATGTTGTATCACGGACTTGACCTTAAGATATTTAGACCGCGCAAATTGCTCGTACCAAAAAATGACGGAACCCCGTCAAACTCTCCAGTGAGATTAATCTCAGTTGGCCGCACCGTCCAAAAAAAGGGGTTTGATGTTCTTTTGGAAGCATTAGCGTTAATGCCAGACAATCTTTGTTGGGAGTGGACACATATTGGCGACGGACCTCACACCAAAAAATTGAAAAACCATGCGAAATCTCTTGGTATATCAGATTATATACATTGGCGCGGGGCACAAAACTCTGACAAGGTAATAATAGCACTCCGACAGGCAGACATTTTTGTTCTTCCTTGTCGACGCGATAATGATGGTAATCAGGACGGCCTGCCAAACGTTCTAATGGAGGCTCAGAGCCAAGGCCTAGCAGTTGCTTCAACAAACATTTCAGCTATTCCCGAATTTATTATTCACTCGGAAACGGGCATATTGGTCCCGCCAAACGACCCTTTAGCACTCCAAAAAGGCTTAGTAAGCCTCATAACCTCGCCCGACCTACGTTTCAAATTTGGCAAAGCCGGCGAAAAGCGAGTCAGAATGCATTTTGATGCAGAACAGAACCTTGATAAGCTAGCGCGACTTTTGTCCAGCAGTTCAACTGAAAAAATTAAAATATGCAGATAGCGTTTTATGCGCCCATGAAATCACCCGATCACCCAAACCCTTCGGGTGATCGAAGTTTTGCTCGTCTCATCGTGCGTGCACTGAAAAGATCCGGTCATGAGGTAACGCTAGCCTCGCACTTCAGAAGCTATGACCGTTACGGGCATCGGTGGTTAGAAATCGCTCCAAAAGCTAAATATGCGCGGGAACGCGCGATCTGCAAGTTAACGAAAACACCCCCGGATATTTGGTTTACTTATCACCTTTACCACAAAGCCCCTGATCTAATAGGGCCAGCTTTGTCGGATTACTTTGGTATACCTTATGTGGTAGCCGACGCAAGTTATGCTGCAAAACAAACGAGCGGCCCATGGGCGCCGGGCTTTGCCGAAGCCAAGAGCGCAATTCTGCGCGCAAATAAGCTTATCTGCTTCGATCCGCTAGATGTTGATAGCCTGCGCCATAACCTAATGTGTGGTCACAAACTTTTTATGATGCCACCATTCGTAGGCCAGCGCAAAATAACTCCACCAATGCGCGAGAGAGCAAGACGGCGCCTCTCAACAGCTCTAAAATTACCTGTAAATATTCCATGGGTCGTTGCCGTCGCCATGATGCGTGAGGACATAAAGGCCGAATCTTATAGATTGCTGGCGGAATGTGCCCTGAAACTCCGCGATCAAAAATGGGCCCTACTGATTGCTGGTGACGGGACAGTCCGGAACAAAGTAGAGGGTTGGTTCGAGGGATTCGATAATATAAGGTTTCTCGGAACTTTGTTTGGTTCTTCTCTTTCTGAACTTTACGCGGCGGGAGACTTCACGGCTTGGCCCGCCCTTAAGGAAGGCTGTTCCATGGCACTTTTAGAAGCGGCGGCGTCGGGCTTACCTGTTCTCGCTAGCAAAAGGCCCGGCTTAGAGCAATTTATCAAAAATGGTGCGAATGGTTATTTGTGCCAAGAGGGTGAACTGACAGATTTCGAATATTATTTTCGTTTATTACTCAACGACCCACACCACTGTAAAAAACTCAGTGCAGAAACCACACACAGGATTTCAAAGCACCATAACCTTGATACGGCTGCCACAAAATTAAATTGGGTGCTTAGCCAACTTCAGGTAGGGCGGTAAACATGACAATTTTAGCTTTGGTGCGACACGGCTTAACGAGTTGGAACGAGAACAAATTAGTACAAGGTCGCAGCGATATTCCCTTGAGCAAAAAAGGCAGAATGCAAGTAGGTAATTGGCGTGTGCCTGATGGGATTAAGGATTTTTCAATAGTATCAAGCCCGCTCATTCGGGCAAAAGAAACGGCAAGGATTCTTTTTGGGATGAGTATACCCACCGACGATCGGTTAGTCGAAATGAACTGGTCCGAGTGGGAAGGCAAATCGTTAAATGAGCTTCGCGCTAAGATTGGAAACCTGATGGAAGCATGGGAGGCAAAAGGATTAGATTTTAAAGCGCCTGGTGGAGAGAGCCCCCGGGAAGTGCAACAACGATTGAGACCATTCATGCGTGAAACAGCCAAAACCAAGAAAAACACGCTCGTAGTTTGTCACAAAGGGGTAATCCGCGCCGTTTACGCTCTTTCAACAAACTGGGACATGACAAATAAACCTCCTCAGAAGTTGAAAGACGACTGTGTCCATCTCTTTAAGCTTGCGAAAGATGGTACACCAAGTGTCCATCAGTTAGATCTGCCCATGGTTCAAGACATCTAGCATTTAAGTTATGGTGGTTTTTTGGCTTCAATGAGGAAAAAAAAGGTTTTTTTCTACGTTCAACACCTTCTCGGCATTGGGCATTCAATGCGAGCTGCGTTGATAGCAAAAGAAATGACTAAATCAGGCCTCGAAGTTACTTTAGTCAATGGCGGCGTTCCGAATGCGCTGTTTGATCCCGGACCAGCAAACATCCTCCAACTTCCTGCAGCTCTCTCAGCAGATGCCTCTTTCTCGAGAGTAATAGATGAGACTGGGACGGAGGTAGATGAGGCTTGGAGAAATAATAGACGGAAGGTGATTCTTGACGCTTATGAAAAAATTAGACCAGATTTAACGCTTATTGAGAGTTTTCCGTTTGGCCGATGGTCATTCCGTTCTGAAATTTCTCCACTTCTTGAGCGTGCTAAACCAGTTGGGCCAATATTTTGCTCGGTTCGCGATATTTTGGTTCCTAAGAAAGGTATAGCGCGAAATAAAAAAATCGTTGAAATAATCAACAGCTATTTCACTGGAGTGCTTGTTCATGGAGACGCGGAATTCATTAAGCTAGATAGTACATTTTCACATGCTTCTAAAATTTTGGAAAAGATTTACTACACGGGCTACGTAACAGCGCCAGCCGAGACAGTCGAAAATACGTCAAATGGGGAAATTGTCGTTTCTGTTGGAGGAGGTGTTACTGGTTTTCTATTAGTTTCGACAGCCTTATCGCTAGCTCAGAGTAGCGTTGGCAAAAACTGGCGATGGAGAATATTAATGGGACCGAATTTCCCGCGAACATACAAAGAGAGCTTTCTATCCGCCCCACACATAAAGATAGAGGGTCTGAGGCACGATTTTCGCGCACTACTTGCAAAAGCTACACTTTCAATTAGCCAAGCCGGCTACAACACAGTAATGGATATACTGGTTTCGGGTGTTCGCAATGTTCTAGTTCCATTTGGTAGATATGGTCAGACAGAACAGCCCTTGAGAGCTAAAGTACTAGCCGATAGAAAAATGTCAGTAATAGTTGATGAGAAAGTATTGAACACTGAAACCTTATGTGCAGCAATAGTAAGAGCTCTAACATTAGAACCGCCGATGATAAGCAAATTAAATGTCCGCGGCGCGATTAATACTGCACGCAAAATTAAAGACTGCTTAGAAACACCATGAAATCAGATTGGTTTAACTTTGAAAGGGAATTAGACAAGTGGGGTCAAGCTGGCAGCCAAGCGTGTTTCTGGTGGCGCGATGACGACCTTGAAGCGCCTGGTCCCAGGTTTCAGCGCCTCTTGGAACTGCGACGTGATGCGCCTCTCTCTCTTGCTGTTATTCCCAAAATGGCTAAACCTCAAATTGCTAAAAGCATTGGGGCCTGCAACGAGATAGATATTATTCAACACGGGTTTGCTCACAAAAATTATGAGATTGCTCCGTCTAAAAGGAGCGAATTTGGCATTAACCGAACATGCACTCAAGTTCACAGAGATTTATCTATTGGAAAAAAAATCCTGTCGGACATATTCGGCACGCAATTCCTTNCTGTNATTGCGCCCCCATGGAACAGAATCGCAATGATACATAGCCGCTGCTTGGTTGATTTGGATTTTCATGCGATTTCTGGGTTNGGCAAGCAAGAGNTAAGTTGTCTTCNAAACATAAACACCCACATNGATCCNATATCATGGAAAAAAAATCNNGCNTTCAANGGTGCTAGGATTNTCTTAGAGAATACCGTAAGGACACTNAAAATGAAAAGAAAGANTGCTGAATATTCTTCACCAACGGGTCTACTTACCCATCATAAACANATGGATGAAGACAATTGGANGTTTNTCGATCAATTTATTGAGANTTTACAATCCAATCCTCATGTTACCTTAAAAAGCATCCGTNAAATAATGAGATTGAAGCCCCAAAATGGTTGAANCGCATCCTCCAAAATCAATCACTACCTNTAAANAATACAGGTATTCAAGGCGCAGCCTAATGGCCGATTTCNTTCGTGCTGCGGTTGGGCAGCTGTTCTTCGGTTTACCCATGATTTTNGCAGATTTGGGNCCAGTAATGTTCGGGATTTTTGGGATTTTTNGTTTATTCTTTTTTGCGTACGGCATACACGTNNTTAAGNAAAAATGGACTNCCTTTGAGTTTGATGAAAGAGGGGTTACTAGACGGGGTATATTTAAAAAACGANTAAGATGGGACCGGTTANGNTCTGTAAAATTATATTATTTTACAACNTCCAAAGATCGNCCTCNNGCNGGCACTGTATTAGACAAAGGAAGNTGGATGGAGCTNACTATCGAAGCTAATAGTCAGAAACTGAAATTTGACTCGGCGCTAGANGGTTTTACACAGATTGCTCATGAAATTGAGACAAAAGCCNATATGATGCACGTGCAAATNGATCCTTCAACCTCGGCAAATTTTCGAGCCCTNCGNGNAGACTTCGTTGCCATCCNTGAGGAAGGCCNGCGCTNAAAAACGCCTTATGCAGACAAATACCGAGATCTTGGACTCTGATGAAAGAACTNCTGCGCATTAATGACCTCAGTGTTAAACTAAATATTCCGACGGGCAAGGTTGATGCCGTTATNNAAGCAAATTTTCGTGTAGAAGCCGGATCTTGCGTTGCGCTTGTCGGTGAGTCTGGCGCNGGGAAGTCTATCACCGCAGAGGCTATNATGGGTATTCTNCCAGAGAATGCAGCCATTAAAAATGGTCAAATNCTATTTTCTGACCCTGCAGCAAACGGCTCAACAGTCGATATCGCGAAATTGGNGTCAAATTCTAAAGTAATGCGTCATATCCGCGGCGCTCGTATTTCNATGATTTTCCAAGAACCAATGACGTCCCTTTGTCCACTTCACACAATCGGGGATCAGATCATTGAGACTCTGCAGTTACATCAGAATTGTAACCGTCGTGAAGCCATCGNTAGAACACGTGATATGTTAAANCGGGTGGGGTTCCCTAATCCGATGGATGCTGTCGACTATTATCCTTTTGAACTTTCNGGCGGCCTTCGNCAAAGGGCTATCATTGCNATGGCGCTCGTCTGTCAACCAGCCTTGCTTATCGCCGACGAACCGACTACTGCATTAGATGTTACTATTCAGGCNCAGATCCTNAAGTTGCTAAGAGACCTGAGGTCTGACTTGGGCATGGCGGTATTAATAATTACCCATGATTTGGGTGTCGTTGCAAATATGGCCGATGANGTAATAGTACTTCATAATGGAAAGATTGTTGAATCTGGCACCCGCCATGATCTTTTTCGCAATCCTCAACATGAATATGTGAAAGCACTGTTTAANGCAGTGCCGCGCATANGTTTGAGNCANAATGAACGCTTGAAACCCATCCATGGCATTGNGAGAANCCATGAAATTTATTTTCCNCCTNATGCAGNGNATACCCGCACTCGGTCANCAATAGGCACAGAAACACCTCTATTGAAAGTGCNTAATCTCCATAAGATTTTTCATTTCAAAAGAAACAAATGGTTGCGGAAAAGCCTTAACCATTCAGTAACGGCTGTAAATGAAGTAAGCTTTGAGATTAACCGCGGGGAATGTTTGGCACTTGTTGGGGAAAGCGGTTCCGGCAAAACAACTCTTGCAAAGTTGATTGTACGCGCACTAACACCAAACAAAGGCTCCCTTACTTTCTTAGATAATAACCACGAAATCGATGTGTTAGGCCTTTCTGACTCTGAATTGTCCCAATTCAGAAAAAAAATACAATATATTTTTCAGGATCCATTCAGTTCGCTTGACCCTAGAATGACGGCCCTAGACATCATCGTTGAGCCTTTGGTCATTCATAAGATAGGAAGCAGATCAAGTCGACGCGAGATAGCTTCAGAGCTCATGCGGCTGGTTGGGCTCGAAGAGGGAGTACTAGGCCGATATCCACACAGCTTCTCTGGAGGTCAACGTCAGCGTATCGGTATAGCAAGAGCTCTTGCACTTAAGCCCGAGCTTCTAATCTGCGATGAACCTGTGTCCGCCCTTGACGTCGGAATACAGGCNCAAATACTCAATTTGCTTAGAGACTTGCAACGCGAATTACACCTTACGTATCTATTCGTCTCCCACAACCTTGCCGTTGTAAAATATGTTGCTGATCGAATCGCGGTGATGTGCCGCGGTCGGTTAGTCGAGATTGCCTCAAAGGAGGACTTATTCAAACGTCCTACCCACCCCTACACCCAAAAGTTAATTTCAGCCGTACCAGATATTAATCTAGAAAAGCCTCTTGATTTTGATGAATTATTGGGTGAGCGTGCGTCTGAACCTGCGGCCTGGCCTGGCCCGTTTCGCGATGATGGTCTCAGCGAGTTAACTCTTCGCCAAATAGGCGTGGGGCATTTTGTTAGAGCTGCCAACACTGACCAAAGGGGCTAAAAGCTAATATGAAAAACTTGATATATTTGGGCATCATTTTTTTTTCCGTTTTGCCTATTGGCCAGTCCAANGGCAATAATTTTGAACGACCCCTTACCCTGATTGAAACACCCTCGCTCGAGAAGTTCGTTACTATCGGGACCCTTCCTAACGTTTCTGATCGAATTCCACATAGCCCCCTCATAACTGCATTTAGGAGCGGAGAGCAAAGTCCAGGATACCATGGAGGCACTCTTAAATTACTCATGGCAAGGCCAAAAGATATACGGCTAATTGTGGTCTATGGTTACGCAAGGTTGATGAAGTACAATAAGAAATTCGATCTAGTACCAGATATTTTAAGGCGTGTCGCAGTTCGCAATGGCAGGGTTTACACACTCCACCTACGCCCCGGTCACAAATGGTCTGATGGGCATTCTTTCACTTCAGAAGACTTCCGTTATTATTGGCAAGACGTCGCGAACAACCCTATGTTATCGCCTTCTGGCCCCCCGGAGGTAATGCGTGCCAATGGTAAACTCCCGGATTTCAAGGTGATTGACAAATATACCGTGCGTTTTGCTTGGTCTAAACCTAACCCTGACTTCTTGCACTCTTTAGCACGCGCCCGCCCGCCCTTCATTTTTCGCCCCGCCCATTATTTGAAAAAATTCCACGCACGTTACACGCCAGAAGCAACCTTGGCAGAATATGCTCTTAAAAAGGGAGCGCGAAATTGGGCCGCTTTGCATAACAAATTGGACAACCCCTACAAGAACAACAATATCAAGCTTCCAAGCCTTCAACCGTGGGTCAACATTACCAATGGACCGTCAGAGAGATTTATTTTTAAAAGGAATCCCTACTTCCATAAAATAGATGAGGCGGGGCGCCAACTCCCCTACATTGATCAAATTGTAATGAATATTGTAGATAAAAAAATTATTCCGGCACAGGCGGGAACCGGGCGCGCTGATTTGCAGGCACGCTATCTAAGGTTTGACAATTACACGTTTCTTAAAAATAATGAAAAAAAGGCCGGCTACAATGTTCACCTTTGGCGAAACGCTAAAGGAGCGCATATGGCTTTATATCCCAACTTAAACGTTAAAGACGCTGTATGGCGCCAGTTGATTCGCGACGTGAGGTTCAGACGCGCCTTATCGCTAGGTGTGCATAGACGGGAACTCAACAAGGTGCTGTACTTCGGGCAGGCATTAGAGGGCCAGAATACTGTGCTACCAGCCAGCAGGCTCTTTAAGAAAAAATACCGAGAGGCCTATGCTCAATACGACTTAGATCTTGCAAACCAATTATTAGATGAAATCGGCCTTACACGATATAATAGTCAGGACATACGGCTCCTCCCTGACGGCAGACCTCTGGAAATTATTGTAGAGACTGCTGGCGAAAGCACCGAAGAGCCAGACGTTTTAGAGCTTGTGCACGACAGCTGGCAAAAAATCGGCGTCAAACTACTGATCAAACCATCGCACAGAAACGTGATACGCCGCCGAATTTATTCAGGTGACACGGTAATGTCTCTTTTCTCCGGACTAGAAAATGGGCTGCCAACGGTTACATCNAGTCCTGCCGAATTAGCTCCAACTCGGCAGACCCAGTATCAATGGCCACTCTGGGGTCAATATCGAGAGACGAATGGTCAGGCCGGCATTGCGCCAGATATGCCGGCCGCAAAAAAATTACTATCGCTTCTGCAGGAATGGAGAAAATCGACAACACTGGAGAGGCGTGAACAAGTTTGGCATCAAATGCTCGAGATTCATGCGAGGCAGGTATTTACGATTGGACTTATCTCAGGAACTTTGCAACCGGTAGTTGTGAGTAAGAAACTCCAAAACGTTCCCATAAAAGGTATCTACAATTGGGATCCAGGCTCACACTTTGGCATTTACGAACCCGATACTTTTTGGTTAATCCCCAAAAGCGAGAAGAAATAACTCAGTCCCATGATGAGCTACATCGTACGGCGCCTCTTTTTGATGATACCCACGATATTGGCTATTAGTGCCATCGTATTCGTAATTATACAACTTCCACCAGGGGACTATTTCACCACTGTAATTAACGAAATTCAAAGCCGAGGCGAATCAGTAGATAAAGCAAAACTTGAGTTTTTGAAATCTCAGTATGGCTTCGACAAGCCGCTCTACGTTCAATATTTCCATTGGGTTGGCGGCATGTTGGAGGGTGATTTTGGGTACTCGTTTGAGCATGACCAGCCTGTTACTGATGTAGTAGGAGACCGCCTTTTACTGACATTCATTGTTTCATTAACGACCATTATTTTTACCTGGGCCATTGCTTTTCCCATTGGGGTATATTCCGCCGTGAGACAATACTCCGTGGGTGATTATAGCTTAACATTTATCGGTTTCATTGGACTAGCAACGCCAAATTTCTTGTTAGCTCTCATTTTACAATATTTTGCTCATATTTGGTTTGATGTTTCAATTGGCGGACTTATGGACCCCATCTACGTTGATCAACCATGGACATGGGAGAAGTCCCTCTCCGTAATGCAACACATCTGGATTCCAGTGCTCGTAATAGGCACTGCCGGAACCGCAAGCATGATACGTCGCTTGAGAGCCAATTTGCTAGATGAGTTGTCAAAACCATATGTCATAACTGCACGCGCGAAGGGGCTTCCGCCACTACGGGCATTGCTTAAATATCCTCTTCGAAGCGCTCTCAACCCCTTCGTCGCAGACATCGGAAATATGCTGCCACAAATAGTGTCTGGTGCGGCCATCGTCTCAGTTGTCCTTTCCCTTCCAACAACCGGCCCAATGTTGCTTAGTGCTTTACAAAGCCAAGATATGTATTTAGCTGGATCATTCCTGATGTTTCTTGCCGCTCTTACCGTAATGGGTACACTAATATCGGACCTTGCACTAGCGGCTCTCGACCCACGAATTAGGCTTGATAAAGGCCTCCAGCGATGAATATTCCCTCCTCTCGCTTGCCGCACTATGTGAACAAAGAACCATTCATAAAAGGTAAAAAAACACCTGCCAGCATAGAAAAAAAACGTTTTTACATGGCCTCACAATGGCAACTAATGTGGTGGAAATTTCGCCGCCACAAGTTAGCGGTGATAGCGGGAACATTTTTATTACTTGTCTACGTGAGTGTTTTGTTCTCAGAGACAATCGCCCCATACAATTTACACACGCGTCATACTGAATATCTATACGCTCCACCACAAAAAATACGAATATTCCATGAGGGCAAGTTAACGGCTCCTTTCGTCTACGGCTTAAAAGTACACTTGGACTTAACTGCGCTACGCTGGATTTATAGCGAAGACAAAAATAATAGATATGCCCTGCGGTTTTTATGTTCTGCGCCAGATTACCCCGGGTCCTCTTACAAATTTTGGGGCGTGTTCGATGGTTCTTTCCATCTAATTTGTCCATCTCAAAAGGGCCAACTATTTTTGCTCGGAACCGACAGGTTGGGGCGGGATATGCTTTCACGGATAATCTATGGTGCCCGCATCTCGCTGACTGTGGGGTTAATTGGTATCATTATCAGCATAATGCTCGGAATGATAATAGGCGGTCTTGCCGGTTATTATGGTGGCCTTGTCGATAGTGTAATTCAGAGATCAATTGAGATAATTCGTTCTTTCCCAGAACTGCCGCTTTGGATGGCCCTGTCAGCTTCTTTGCCTGTTAATTGGAGCCCAATATCAGTTTTCATTGGAATTACTATCATTCTTGGCTTACTTGATTGGCCGGGGTTAGCGCGAGCCGTTCGTTCAAAATTGCTTGCTCTGCGAGAGGAAGACTTCTGCGTTGCAGCCCAACTCATGGGAGCAAAACCAAACCGAATAATTGTGCGACATTTGCTTCCAAGCTTTTTGAGCCATCTCATTGCATCTGCCACCCTCTCTATTCCAAGTATGATCCTTGCAGAGACAGCTCTTAGTTTTCTCGGGCTCGGCTTGCGTTCACCTATTACCAGCTGGGGTGTAATTCTGAATGAGGCGCAAAATATAAATGTCGTTGCACTATACCCTTGGCTGATACTACCGGTAATACCCGTAATATTGGTGGTCCTGGCTTTCCAATTTTTGGGAGACGGACTGCGTGACGCGGCGGACCCTTACAAGTAATTGAGGCATGCCTCCCAATATAAAATGATATACGAAGGGCATAAAACCAGATGAGAAATCAGACAGCTAATTCTTCAATATAGCACTTAAGAGGCTCAGAGTTTTTTCAGTTTAAGGGGGTAAAGAAGTAATTGAATTTATTCACGTGACGCAATTCGGAACCATATAGATGACTCTCGAGCTTGTGGCTGAAGCGGTAGTTTAGCAACTTCAGTCGACAAAAAGGTGGCTTTCAGATAATGCGAAACAAAGTGACTTGAAAACATTAATTCTGCATTCGAGGCACCTAAAAAAGAAGCAACGGCACATTGTTCGTTGTAACCACGCCAATGCCAATCCGACGGATAATCATCCGGTAAGAAAATGTCATGTACATGGACAATAACACCAGCAGCTAAAAATGGCACAATTTCATTGAACAGAAAATCCACATCACTGCCAGGCATCAATATGTGGCTAGAGTCTATGCTCACAATGTCACGAGAGGCAACTTTTCCCCAAATCTCATTCCCTGCCAACTGCACCGGCTTTGCGATCCAGCACAAATTTGCACTTTGGGGGACCTCCTTGCGAGGTTCTGGGTCAATGGCTATGTGGACAGCCTCTATGCCCTCATCGTAAATCGCCCGAGCCACGAACCGCGTAGAATGGCCGACACCAATCTCAATAATTCGCTTAGGCTTAAAATGTCTGACCATAGAATATAGCATTGCTGCATCAAGACGTGGAAACCAATCCTGCGTCCATCTTGCTTTCTCTGTCCCTGTTCCATCAATCTTTCTGAGATCACACTCATAACGATCCGCAAGCCTTAGCCAATGAACTTGAGTCGATACCGCCTCATTTATCTTTTTCCGCCAATGCTGATAACTAAGCTCTCCCGAGCTACGACTATCGTACACAGAAGCTTTAGAGGGTATGTAATAGCCGTGGGATTGGCTACCGAACAGCGTATTCAAACCAAGCCACCACCGCCGTAACTGCTTTGACATTAGCATCCTAAAAAAGACGGCATTTATTGGCCTGAGCTGGCTATCAGCGTCATCCCTTCGCGAGCAACAACTGTTCCCGGCCGCGCATTTTCAGCCTCACGTGCGACCTCATCCATAAACTTGTCATCGTGTTCCGGGTCATGATGAAATATCACAAGCTTTTTGACATTCGCCAGCTCAGCCAATTTTACTCCCTCCTGCCATGTGGAATGACCAAAACCTTTAAAGCGCGTATATTCTTGTTCAGTATAGGTGGAGTCATAAACGAATAAGTCTGCGCCCTCTATAAACCTAATAAGGTCGGTATCAAGTATCCCTTCTTGGTGTTCAGTATCGGTTACATAACAGACCGTATTACCTCTATAATCGAGGCGATAACCTGTNGCCCCGTTCGGATGATTTAAAGGAACAGTTGACATTCGTATGCCAGGCCACGGCTCATGCGGCTCGCCTGATACAAAGTCTCGGTAACTTACATCGGCTTGAAAAATATCAGTTGAGACTGGGAAGAGCGGCGGTGCCATCATCTGGTTTAAAACCTCTTTCAAAGTATAATCAGGTTTCAAGTTTCCAGCAGACAGTCGAATCTTGTTTTTACCCTCATACAATGGCTTGAAAAAAGGCAAACCGCATATATGGTCAAGGTGTGTGTGACTCAGATAAATATGGGTGTCTACAGGGCCCTTGCACGACAAAGCACTTCCGAGATTAACTATTCCAGTTCCAGCATCGAATATTATTAGATGCTCCCCACACCGCACCTCAATGCATGGAGTATTACTTCCATATCGAGAGGCCTGATCACGGGAACAAGCTATACTACCGCGTACCCCCCAAAACCGAAGGTGTAAATCAGAGAAATCAGACATGTCCTACACGAGAAAAAGTTCCAGGGTTCGCTATGCTCAAAACTCTACCCCAATTTCCTAGTATCTGTAAGTTGCAGAACGAAATTTATTAGAAAAAACTTCCTTAAAATTTTAATCGATAGCCACCACGTTCAGTCACCAGTATTTTGGCGCAAGACGGATTTTTTTCAATCTTTTGTCGAAGTCGGTATACGTGTGTCTCGATAGTATGCGTTGTAGCATCAGCACTATAGTCCCAAACCTCACCGAGCAGCGTTTCCCTTAGTACTACTTTTCCATTACATCTATGGAGATGCTTAAGAATTGCAGCTTCCTTCTCTGTAAGACGCACCGTCTTTTGATTATTCTTATGTGTCAAAATATTTGACCCAAGCATAAATTTGTACGGGCCTATTTCTAAGCTAGAATCAGAAGCTTTATACCTATAACTTGTTCGCAACCTTTCTATCAAAAGACTAAGCTTGAATGGCTTAGTTATGTAGCTATCCTTGCTACCACTAAATTTTTCCAACAGCATGGGTTCAACTGTGGCATCAAACAACATAATGATGGGCAACTTAAAGCTATGCTGACGCAAAAATCCAAAGATTTTACCGGCTGTCATCTCTGACAGGCGATCATCACAAACTATTATATCTATTCGGTGCTCTTTTATTAGTTGAATAGAATTTTTAAGGCTATTACTTCCAATAGCTACAAACTCATCGTGGAGTTGTAATTGTTCTTCCAGAGAGGTTCGTAGCGCAGTATTTTCTCCAATAATTAGCACTTTTGTGATTGTCATTTTATATTGCCTCAGCTCGGCATTGTATCTTGATGATATATAAACCACTAAATTTATAAGAACCTAATCCTGTAACAATAGTCTGGTTACTCTCTACAGGTTTAGCAATTCAAGGGTTTTCTAAGCGGTATTTCGTTTCGCATAGCCCCATGTGGACATCATATGCCCGCGAAGTCCACGGTATTTTTTGCAGAATAGATGGCACCTCTTTTGCATAGAGAATTAGCGAGAGGATAAACGAATGAACACACCTTTGAGCGCGGTAGCGAACACTCATTTATTTCCGAATTACTCTGTGAACGATCGCGCATCTGCTCAGAGCAATTCGTCCAGCTCCAATGAGAAAGCTAAAAACACACCTTTGACAAAGATGGAACACGAAGAGGTCGATCATCCCTTCGCCGATATCGAAGGTCAATACTTTGGCGAGACCGTCACCCGAGCTGAGGCAGAACAGATATGGGATGAAGATCANTCCAAAGATCTATTCGGCCAAGACGGGCTCACNTTTGGTGATTTGGTAGATATAATTAACCCTTTGCAACANATACCAGTTATTTCCACTATCTACCGCGCTTTGACCGATGACCAAATAGAACCCGGTTCTCGTTTGGCCGGTGGGGCATTGTTTGGAGGCGGTATAGGNTTTGCNNGNGCACTNTTTAANGCTGTTTTAGAAAATGCTACGGGCCAGGATATTGGCGAACACGCGCTTGCATTTGTCGGCATTGGTGGAGAATCCGACAGCTCAACANAGCTCGCCTCTGCGGTAGATCCANATAACCAGGGAAACNCCCCGGGCATCNCAGGCCAGGCAGCNTCAAGCCCAGANATCNTCTCGTCCAATNCAGAAAAACCAAATCGCATCCCAAGTTATATTGGTGCTCCGATAGTTCCTGTGCAAAGCCAGCGTGGGCGAGCATTCGGAGGTATAATGATACCACCGAATGGGGAAACTCCTGTGGTNCCTGGTTTNAAATCTCTCAANNCCAAAGCAGCCGATGCGCTGTTGGCNGCGCNNTCGGCAGTGNCAAGTCGAGAAATCNCCGCGCAAAACAAGCNTCATTCTCANANNTCCCATACANATAGCGAAAAAACAAACACCGCNAATCTNAGCGACCGATTGCGAACCGCAATGGCNCGAGAGACCNGAAAATCNCTGCTNGCAACAACATCTATATCGGANNGACTCGTGCAAGAGTATGGGTCAAAGANCAAACNGANATCTANNCCTTCTATCGAATTTCGAAGCAATCACAAAGA
>PBCW01000022.1 GCA_002718015.1 Rhodospirillaceae bacterium | reverse complement strand
TAATGGACGCCCAGGTTAATTAAATATATATGTTTTCTTAAATTTCGTCAGCCAAACTGAGTATTTGTGTTTAATTGGATTGAATACTGGCGTCATTGAAGAGTAATGATTGGTTGTTAGAGCTAAGGATACGACAATGGCATCCACAGGCAGGCCACTTTCTCCGCATTTGCAGATATACCGGTGGCAATGGACAATGGTTTTGTCAATACTTCATAGGGCCACTGGCATCGCGCTGATAGCCGGAAGCATTCTTTTAGTAGCTTGGTTAGTAGCTCTTGCTGGGGGCCCAGATAGTTATTTGATGTTGCGCAATTTTCTTACCTCTTTACCGGGATATGTCATGCTGATTGGTTGGACATGGTCGTTATTTTACCATTTGGCAAACGGGATCAGGCATTTGGTCTGGGATGCCGGGCTAGGGTACGATTTGCCGGTCGCGCGGGCATCGGGCTATGCTGTGTTTGCACTCTCTGTGATTTCAACAGTCGGGTTTTGGGGCGGTTTATATCGTCTTGTTTTCTGAAGGAAATATAATGGGTTTACAGCATCCACTTGGTAGGGTACGCGGCTTGGGTAGCGCAAAGGCAGGGTCACACCACTGGTGGTCACAGCGCGTAACTGCGATTGCTCTCGTGCCTCTCACACTGTGGTTTGTTTATTCCGCTTTAACGCTTGCAGGTAGCGATTACGCAAGCGGAATGAAGTGGCTGGCGCAGCCAGCTAACGGCATATTGATGGTGTTGTTAGTGATTGCAACGTTTCATCATTTGCAGCTGGGTTTGCAGGTAGTAATAGAGGATTACGTTCATCACGAGGCTGTTAAACTGATGGCGTTAGTCGTTATGAAATTGAGCAGCATTGGCTTTGCCGTGGCTGCTACTTTCTCAATTATTAAAGTTTCCTTTGGGGGATAGAATTATGGGTGAAGCATATCCAATTATTGATCATGAATATGACGTTGTTGTGGTCGGGGCTGGTGGCGCAGGATTGCGTGCGACAGTTGGGCTAGCAGAGGCAGGTTTAAAAACTGCATGCATATCAAAGGTGTTCCCCACTCGCAGTCATACGGTTGCGGCGCAGGGAGGCATGTCGGCGTCTTTGGGTAATATGGGCGATGATGACTGGCGCTGGCACATGTATGATACTGTGAAGGGCGGAGATTGGCTTGGAGATCAAGATTCTATTGAATATATGTGCCGTGAGGCAGTCCCCGCAGTCATCGAGCTTGAGCATTATGGTGTGCCATTTAGCAGGACTGAAGAGGGGAAAATCTATCAACGCCCTTTCGGCGGCATGACAACAAACTATGGTGATGGCACTGCACATCGTACTTGCGCAGCGGCGGATCGAACTGGGCACGCCATCTTGCATACCCTCTATCAACAGTCCCTCAAACATTCAGTTGAGTTTTTTATAGAATATTTTGCATTGGACTTGATTAGAAACGATGATGATGAAATTGCTGGCGTGATGGCATGGAATCTAGATGACGGTTCCATTCATCGGTTCAAAGCAAAAAAAGTAATTCTCGCAACAGGTGGTTACGGCAAGGCTTATTTCTCTGCGACATGCGCTCACACTTGTACTGGCGACGGAGGGGGAATGGTCTTGCGTGCGGGCTTACCATTGCAGGACCCGGAATTTGTTCAATTCCATCCAACTGGAATATATGGTGCTGGCTGTTTAATTACTGAAGGGGTGCGTGGCGAGGGCGGTTATGTAACAAATTCCGAGGGCGAAAGATTTATGGAGCGTTACGCTCCTTCAGCAAAGGATCTCGCTAGCCGAGATGTGGTTAGCCGGTCGATGACGATCGAGATCAGAGAAGGACGTGGTGTCGGCCCAGAGGGTGACCATATTTACTTGCACATTGAACACCTTGACCCCAACGTGATAGAAGAACGCTTGCCAGGGATTTCAGAGACAGCGAGAGTATTCGCCGGAGTCGACGTAAACAAAGAGCCAATTCCAATAATACCGACCTGCCACTATAACATGGGGGGTATTCCGACAAATTATTATGGGGAAGCACTGACTGTTAATGGTAAGGAAAGTGTGGTCCCAGGCCTAATGTCAATAGGGGAAGCCGCTTGCGTATCGGTGCACGGCGCCAACCGGCTTGGGTCAAATTCTCTGCTAGACCTAGTTGTATTCGGGAAGGCTGCTGCAAAACGATGTGCCGAGACCGTAGATTCTGAAAGTTCACACAAGCAATTGAAGCCAGATGCTGGTGAAGAGGCTTTGGCTCGCTTGGACAAATTTCGTCATGCTAACGGTGATACTCCCACAGCTGCGCTGCGTCTTGAAATGCAGCGTATAATGCAGGGAAATTGTGCAGTATTTCGAACAGGAGAGGTGCTTGATGAGGGGGTCAAGCTGATGAAAGATGCCTGGTCGAAGCGAGATGATATAAGTGTTAGTGATAAGTCGATGGTTTGGAACTCAGACTTAGTTGAAACATTAGAGTTGGATAATCTTTTGGGCCAATCAATGGTGTCAATGACATCAGCAGCTGAACGCGAGGAAAGTCGTGGAGCGCATGCGCGAGAAGATTTCCCTGATCGCGATGACGAAAACTGGATGAAACATACTCTGGCATGGTGTGACGAAGAGGGTAACGTCAAATTAGATTACCGTTCTGTNGTTATGCAGACCATGACTAATGAAGTTCAGTCATTTCCGCCAAAAGCGAGAGTTTANTGATTGTTTTGCATTAGTCGATGACAGNAANNATATTTATTTAGTTNAGGGAAAAGAGACGNANNATGGCGCAATTCACNTTGCCNGCNAACTCTAANGTNGGGACCGGCAAGACGTTTTCGGCACCTNCGGGGGCAAAAAATCTCAAAACATTTAAGATCTATCGCTGGGATGCAGACAGCGGAGAGAACCCTCGTGTNGATACCTTTGAGGTCGATTTAGACAATTGCGGTCCAATGGTTTTGGACGCGCTTATAAAAATTAAGAACGAAATTGACTCAACGGTTACCTTNCGTCGGTCTTGCCGCGAAGGNGTTTGCGGTTCGTGNGCAATGAATATTGATGGAACAAACACGCTTGCATGNACCAAGTATATTTCAGACGTGGGCGGCGCTATTAAAATATATCCTCTGCCGCACATGCCGGTGGTGAAAGACTTGGTTCCGGATTTAAGCACAGCNTATGCGCAACTAGCCTCTATTGAACCGTGGATGAAGAACCAATCTCCAGCGCCGGCCAGGGAGAGGTTGCAGTCGCCGGAAGAGCGCCGGAAGTTAGACGGGTTATATGAATGTATATTATGTTTCTGCTGCTCTACGTCNTGCCCNTCATACTGGTGGAATGGCGATAGATACCTTGGGCCAGCCATCCTCTTACAGGCNTATCGTTGGATAATTGATAGCCGAGATGAAGATACGGGTGANCGATTAGATCAACTGGAGGANCCTTTTCGGCTCTATCGTTGCCANACTATCATGAACTGCACNAAGACATGCCCNAAGGGCTTAAATCCAGCGGGGGCGATTGGTGAGATNAAAAAACTCATGTTGGCNCGGCAATAATCTGNTATTTTTNTATAGGGCCAGTGGGGAACTNTNATAATGATCCATAATAAATGGTNNNTTTNGNTGTGGTATTTGGGGTTCTTTTTGTCCCTTTCATGGGGAGGGCTAGCAAATGAATTTGAGGCCGGAAAAAAGGCNTTAGATCAAAAAGATTACTTGAATGCGGTCAAATCCTTTCGTGCTGGTGTTGCAAAGGGTGACAAGCTGTCGCCCAACGCACTGGGCGAGCTATATGTTTTGGGATTGGGCGTCGATAAAGACAAGAGTATTGCTTGCCGATTGTTCCTCAAAGGCGCGGAGAGAGGAGACGCTGCCGCTCAACATAATTATGGTATTTGCATGGCGAAGGGTAAAGCTAGCAAGCCGAATTTTAGTATGGCGCACAAGTGGCTCTCGTCAGCTATGAACCAGGGTTACAAACCTGCTTTTTGCGAGTTGGGTAATTTGTATATTTTAGGGAATGGCATAAATAAAAACACGAAACGTGGATTTGAGCTCTGCCTAAAAGGAGCAAAGGCTGGTGAGACGAAAGCCGCCTCTCGCGTAGGAGAGCTTTATTTTGCAGGCGTAGGCACNAAAAAAAATATGAAACAGGCCTATCGCTGGCTGAAAAAAGCTGGCGATAAACAACACCCGTCTGCTGCATACAATTTGGGATTGATGTACCTCAAGGGAGAAGGGGTAGCGAGAAGTGAAGACAAGGCCAGAAGATGGTTTACGGTTTCCGCCTTNCAAAGGCATGTNATTGCATATGTGCCGGCGGCGACACTTTACAGAAATAAGGTAATGAAGCTTTTGGATCGGGAGGACATTGANGAGCGGTCTACTCGTTGGGCAATATTTTTTCTCACCCTTGCTCACAGCATTCAAACAGGGCCAAAACAAAAAGCAGCTTANGCGAAGCTAATAGATCTTTTCTCAGAGTTGTCGCCGCGAGCGCGACGCTTAGCTGACCAAGACCTAGNGAAATGGAATGCGAACAAAATATAGNGAACATTCGTTGAAGNTTTCGGANAAAGCGCCGACGCTAAATGGGCCATAGNAGGTNCATTGCGTTNTTGTTNATNANTTANTTTGGNTTTGTTTATTTTCCAATAAACCACNGNCAAANATTTTTNGTTGCANTGNATAAACGCANTGCCAACACNACNANCCATATTTGCGGAACNAATTATTGTTAGGANTTGTACAGTTGCTCGAAAGCTCTTTTAGCCTCTTCNGGTGAATTATTGGCTAANAACCTATCTGCTGCCCGTTTTCTTAGTCGAAAAGCATAAGGTTCGGGCTGCAGCGACAGGTAATCTGATACGCCTAANTCCCGAGCGGCATGCAATGGCCAGTCGCTATGATACATTAACTCGCGGGACATNCCTATGAGATCAGCTTTTCCGCCCTTCAAAATNTCTTCAGCTTGTNTAGGATTAGTTATCAAACCAACCACCATGACTAATGCATTGACTTCATTTTTNAATCCTTCGGAAAATCCAACATGATAACCTTGTACTCTTGGAACATTAGGCAAATTNCTGTCACCTGAAATGCCACCAGAGGAAATATCTATTATATCAACACCTCTTTCCTCAAGCGCTNGAGCGAAAACCTTTGCCNCAGAAAACCCCCAAGTCCCGCCTTTGCCGTCAACCGCCGACAAGCGGAANGACAGTGGTAGATTTTTGGGGAGGGCTTCTCTGACGACTTCGGCAACTTCAAGAGGAAAGCGCATACGNCCTNGGAGGTCGCCGCCATANGAATCTGTTCGANGATTACTTGTCGGGGACAAAAATTGATGCAAAAGGTAACCNTGTGCACCATGGATTTCAATAATTTCAAAGCCCGNATCGACGGCTCTTTNTACCGCCTCCCGAAAACATTNTTGGACAATAGAAATATCACCTGCATCCATTTCTTTTGGNAAAAATCGGCGNTTTACTGAATTCAANGCGCTGGGTGCGAGCCCTTGCCATGGAGGCATCCCGTTTTTTNTNTCGTCGTCAGTGAGTGCGGCAAACTGTTCCATAGGNCCGCGGCANGAAGCTTTCGANCCNGTATGGCCAAGCTGAATCGCCGGCACTGCTCCTAAAGATTTTAAGAACTCATTTATTCGGCGATAACCGGCGATATGATNATCATCCCATATGCCAGCNCATTGATAAGATTTGCGCCCGCGTGCCTCAACTGCCGTCTCTTCTCCGAAGATTATACCTGCGCCGCCGAAGGCATAGCGCCCAAGATGGACNAAGTTCCAGTCATTCGGCATTCCGTCATTTGAGACATACTGNCACATTGGAGAGACTACAATGCGGTTTTTAGCTTCTATTCCACGAATCTGTATGGGTTCAAACAACAGTGGTTTAGTTGTATTATCTTNCATTNGTNCTCTTCCTCTCTCGGCGTAGCTAGATTAGGGTGGANAAGATTTGTTNGCTTCCAGGGGAAATACATATGGCTCAATGGATTGGTGTGCAGCATAACGGCGAATATCGATTTGGGAAGCTTGTTAAAGAGANNGTTGTTCTCTGCACNGGTANTATGTTNGACTCCCCAGAAGAGACTGATGAGACTTTTCCATTCAGCGATGCAGTGCTCGACATACCTTGCTCCCCAACAAAAGTGGTAGCTCTTTGGAACAATTCGCGCGGNGTCGCTATGAAGCACGGATTAGAGCAGCCGGATGATCCCTTGGTTTTCATAAAAACTTCCAATACATATTTGCCGAGTGGTGGGGTAATTAGGAAACCAAATAATTATGATGGACGTGTTATTTTTGAAGCAGAACTCGGTATTGTCATTGGGCGTGAGGTCTANAACGCATCGCATATTGAGGCAGCNGAATCAATATTTGGATATACTTGCATCAATGATGTTACAGCGACTCAAATAATAGGCGAAAANGATAATTTTGCCCAATGGACACGCGCTAAAAACTTTAACACTTTTACACCGATGGGCCCTACAATTTCTAGCNATGTTGANTTGGCTGACGTGAATATTCGCGCTGAGCTCAACGGTCGCGAACGGCAGAANTATNCGNTAAGTGATCTCTTTTTTGGGCCCGAAAAATTAGTTCATTTAATTTCGTCATTTATGACTCTTTATCCTGGCGACATTATATCCTGCGGCACTGGGTTAGGCGCATTACCNATGCGCCCNGGGATGCAGATTGATGTGANAATTGACGGCATTGGTACGCTGTCNAATACCTTTTGTNACTNAGCGCCNAGTTTGGANAGAAATGACTGAAACTAAGGGCGNGGCTTCAAANATAGCTGGTATCAAAANCGANCCCCGACAAGAATATCAGAGTCGCAAGAAAACTGGAACATTGAGGNCAGATGTATTGCAAGAGCANGCTGTTGAAAAACTTCAANGTTTGTANCACTTACTTTATGACTATGANGCGANGCCTGCCATAGCTNGCTGGAGNGCTTGGTTTCGATTAGGGGAAAAACACCATAAAAGCCCTCAGGGCCTATATATTTTTGGGCCAGTTGGGCGTGGAAAATCTATGTTGACCGATTTGTTTTTTGATTGTGCACCGGTCAAACACAAGCGGCGTGTCCATTTTCATGAATTTATGATTGAGGTTCATGATGCTGCNCATGCGTGGCGAAAAAGTAAAGTTTCGANGAGGGGCCGGGACCCTCTTNTGGAAATTGCAAAGTCTATTGCGTCCGAAGCATCGCTGCTATGTTTTGACGAATTCCACGTTACTAATGTNGCNGATGCNATGATCCTAGGCAGGCTTTTNGAAAACCTTTTTGAACTTGGGGTAGTTATAGTTCTTACATCAAATTTCGAGCCAGATTCACTCTACNAAAANGGATTACAGCGTGAGAGNTTCCTGCCCTGTATCGAATTATTGAAGCAGCGCCTTGACCCTATCGAATTAAACTCGCCAATCGATTATCGGCTTGCGCGCCTNAAACANATGAAAGTATTTCATTTTCCCCTTGGTCCAATATCAACCCAAGCGTTGGAAAAGTCTTTCCTTGACCTGACAGAAGGNGCTCTCTCAACCNCTGAGATCGTGAGCGTTAAAGGTCGTGANATTAAAGTAGGCCGTGCTGCGAGGGGNGTAGCGTGGTTTGGTTTTGATCAGCTCTGCGGTGAACCNCGTGGAGCAGAAGATTATTTATGTTTAGGGAAAAGATTCCACACAATAATACTGGATGGTGTCCCGCACTTGACCGAGGAGACCCGNAATGAGGCTAAACGGTTTATAACGCTNATCGATACGCTGTATGAGTTAANGGTTAATCTCGTTATGGCGGCTTCAACAGCACCACATGATATTTATANAGGGGCAACTCATGCTTTTGAATTCGAACGCACACTTAGCCGGTTAATGGAGATGCAGGCTGACGACTATATAGATACGGCACATCAAGCGTCNTAGGCTAAACTTGCTCTACTTCAGCAAAGGCGTTAGGAAATAANGGAAAATTATNANTTTGCGCCTNAAAAATTAGTGGGCGGTAGNAATATGGNGAAGTTTCGTATGGCACGTAATAAAATTTCATTGGTGGGCTCCGGGCAAATTGGTGGCACNTTNGCTNTATTGGCNGGTTTAAAGAANTTGGGAGATGTTGTGCTTTTCGACATTGCTAAAGGAGTGCCTCAAGGCAAAGGGCTAGACATCGCTCAAGCTTCGACGATTGAAGGCTTTGATTCAAAAGTAACCGGGGCAAATAGTTACGCGGCCTTAAAAGGTTCGCATGTGGTTATTGTAACCGCTGGCGTGCCTCGAAAGCCTGGGATGAGTCGAGATGATTTGCTGGGAATTAATAATTCTGTTATGCATTCTGTCGGGAAGGGAATAAAGAAATACTGCCCTAAGGCCTTTGTCATCTGCATCACAAATCCTCTAGACGTAATGGTGCACCAGCTACGCAAGGCNTGCGGCCTTCCTTTTANCAGAGTTGTTGGCATGGCCGGAGTACTCGATTCCGCGCGATTGCGGTTATTTTTGGCCCAGGAATTTGATGTTTCAGTTGAAGACGTTACGGCCTTCGTTTTGGGTGGGCATGGAGACTCAATGGTTCCNCTGGTGCGCTACTCAACCGTGGCGGGGATCCCGGTCCCGGATTTAATTNAAATGGGATGGACGACAAAGAAGAGGATAGAAGCCATTGTCGATCGCACAGCTAACGGTGGTGGCGAGATTGTACAGCTTCTTGGAACAGGGTCGGCTTTTTANGCGCCNGCATCATCTGCTATTTCTATGGCAGAGTCATACATCCTCGATAAAAAACGTGTCCTGCCCTGCGCTGCTTATGTGAAGGGCTCTTATGGNCTNGATGGACTTTANGTTGGTGTCCCAGTTGTGATTGGGTCAAAAGGCGTTGAGCGCATTATNGATATCAAGCTCAATGCAGATGAACGCAAAAAATTTCGCCGTTCAGTCAATTCGGTAAAAGGTCTGATAAAAGAAGTTGAGAGAATCGAAAAAAATACAACGAAATGATGTTTTTCGACCTGCGGTATTCGATAAAACAGAATCCTGAACAACAGCGTTGTATTGCATGACTTTGCTGTTACCTTGACTGGAGATCTTCTAGGATAAAATACAGTCGCGAGTACATTATTCAATTTAATGAAAGATCCTAGAACGATTGGTTAACACCTCGTTTGACTAACTGCCGATGGTCGATAATAGTAATTTCGAATAAGGGGTTGGGGTTTTATGAATATACATGAATATCAGGCCAAAGGCCTTCTGAAAAAATTCGATGTGCCAGTTCCAGTAGGGGCTGCGGCATTCACGATTGATGAAGTGGAGAAAGTTATCGATAGTCTTGAAGGGCCGGTTTGGGTTGTGAAGGCCCAAATCCATGCGGGTGGGCGTGGTGCTGGCTTTTTCAAAGAAAAACCAGAGATGGGCGGAGTAAGGGTTGCCAAATCGAAAGAGGAAGCCATTAGCCATGCTAAAGCAATGCTTGGCAATACTCTAGTTACCAAGCAAACCGGGCAGTCTGGCAAGGAGGTACGTCGAATTTACATAGAGGATGGATGTGCGATAGGCAGCGAGCTTTACCTAGCAATACTAACTGATCGGGCAACTAGCCAGGTCACTGTGGTTGCATCTACGGAAGGTGGTATGGAAATAGAAGAGGTTGCAGAAAAGACGCCTGAAAAAATTACCCGGGTTGCCATCGATCCACTAATTGGCATGACAGGATTCTCGGCCCGCCGCGTCGCCTCTGGNCTCGGTTTNGAAGGCAGTAAGCTATCTGCAGGCATTAAGTTGCTGAAGACCCTNTNCAAAACATACTGCGAGCTTGATGCCACNCTTCTNGAAATTAACCCCTTAGTTGTTACTCANACCGATAATTTNATAGTGCTTGATGCTAAAATGAATTTTGATGACAATGCGCTATTTCGNCATCCTGAAATCGAAAAAATGCGCGATGAAGCCGAGGAGGACCCTTCCGAGATTGAGGCCGCTAAGTATGATCTCAATTATGTCAAATTAGATGGCACAATAGGTTGCATGGTTAATGGAGCAGGNTTGGCCATGGCTACCATGGATATAATCAAGCTTTACGGCGAAGAGCCGGCCAATTTTTTAGATGTTGGTGGNAGTGCAACAACAGAAAAAGTGACAGCTGCTTTCAAGATAATTTTATCTGATGAAAATGTGAAAGGTATCTTANTAAATATTTTTGGCGGAATCATGCGGTGCGATATAATAGCTGAAGGCGTTGTAGAGGCGGCAAAAGAGGTTNATCTTTCCGTGCCATTAGTTGTGCGTTTGGAAGGTACTAATGTGGACAAGGGCAATAGAATACTGGCAGACTCNGGTTTAACCATAATNTCCGGAGAAGATCTTGGTGATGCCGCGAAGAAAATCGTGGAAGCGGTGAGGGNTTAAATACGATGGCGGTTTTAGTTGATAAAAATACGAGNCTGATTTGTCAGGGTATCACTGGCTTNCAGGGCAACTTTCATTCTGAGCANGCAATAAGTTACGGGACGNAAATGGTTGGTGGTGTCACTCCAGGGAAAGGAGGAACAACTCATCTTGACCTTCCCGTTTTTGATACTGTGAAAGATGCTGTTGACCGGACCGGCGCCACAGCATCCGTAATTTACGTCCCNCCCCAATTTGCCGCTGAAGCCATATTAGAGGGGATAGATGCGGAATTGCCGTTGATTGTGTGTATAACGGAGGGGATACCTGTGCGAGACATGGTGGTGGTCAAACAGGCCCTCAAAACTAGTAATACCCGATTGATTGGGCCAAATTGCCCGGGTGTGATTACGCCAAATGAATGTAAGATTGGTATCATGCCAGGGCATATCCACCAGCGTGGGAAAATAGGGATAGTNTCACGTTCGGGCACCCTAACCTATGAAGCGGTGGCACAAACAACGGCAGCTGGGCTCGGNCAGAGTACNTGCATAGGAATAGGCGGTGATCCTATAAATGGTACAGATTTTGTTGACTGTTTAGAGTGGTTTNTCGCCGACAATGAGACAGAGGGTATTATAATGATTGGTGAGATTGGCGGAGATGCGGAGGCAAATGGGGCCGAATTCTTAAAAGCGTCCGGCACCAGAAAACCNGTAACCGGGTTCATTGCGGGGCGTACTGCACCNCCAGGTAGGCGGATGGGTCACGCGGGAGCAGTAATTTCCGGTGGNAAAGATACTGCTGAGCACAAGATAGATGCTCTCANGTCTGCTGGAATNCATGTTGCCGATAGTCCATCCGAGCTGGGTAGCACGATGCTGAAATCAATGGGCTCAGGTTAACTGCGAGTGCAAAATTAATCTTTGAAAGGGAGCGCGCGTTATGGCGCAGTATTCTGGTGANACCTCCTTCTTGTTTGGCACAAATGAGACTTACATTGCTGAGATGTACGATAAATATTTGAACGACCCCGGTTCTATNGACGCCGGATGGTCAGCTTNCTTTGATAATTTAGAGGGTCTTGAGAAATCTGTTGCAGATGATTTGAGCGGCCCAAGTTGGGCTCCNCGGAAGACATCGGTCCTNGGGCANAANNATNCATCATTGNNCGTGGTAGATTCTGCGCCTGGCTTGTCCAAAGAAAAGATGCCGTCTGACTCACTGATGTCTCAAATGGGTGGGGTTGTGGATAGGGCTGATAAAATTAGGCAGGCAACTCAGGACTCAATTCGTGCANTGATGCTTATCAGAGCCTACAGNGTGCGTGGTCATTTAGAAGCCGACTTAGATCCCTTAAAGCTTCAAAAGCCAATGCCACATTCAGAACTAGATCCTGAAAGTTATGGCTTCAGTGAAAGCGATATGGACAGACCTATNTTTATAAATTACGTGCTTGGATTGGAGTCAGCCACGCTTCGAGATATTGTTAAGATNCTNCGTGAGACTTATTGTGGCTCAATCGGCGTTGAGTTTATGCACAAAACAGAACCGGATGAGAAAAGCTGGATTCAAGAGCGAATAGAGGGTGCTCGGAACCAAACAAAATTTACAAAGCTTGGNAAGCGCACGATCTTNGANCGNCTAACAGAGGCCGAACTTTTTGAGCAGTTCATCGACCGGAAGCACAAAGGTGCAAAACGGTTTGGGCTCGATGGGGGTGAAACTACAGTTCCCATGCTNGAGCAGATGCTTAAACGTGGTGGTCAGTTNGGAATTGAGGAGATTGTGATTGGAATGCCGCATCGTGGGCGCCTCAANGTTCTTGCAAATGTCATGGGTAAGCCTTACCGAGCAATTTTTTCTGAGTTTCAAGGTCAACCAGCNGCTCCCGAGGATGTCCAAGGTTCAGGGGATGTAAAGTATCATCTTGGAACATCAACAGAACGGGAGTTTGATGGGAACGTCGTGAGGCTCTCCCTTAATCCGAACCCAAGTCACCTTGAGGCAGTGAATACGGTTGTGTTGGGACGTGTAAGAGCAAAGCAACTNCAACGCGGTGATGAAGANCGAGCAAAGGTAATGGCTGTTTTAATGCACGGGGACGCTGCTTTTTCTGGTCAGGGNATAGTTCCAGAGACATTTGCTTTGTCTGATCTCGATGGNTANGAAACTGGCGGGACCATACATCTNATCGTAAACAATCAGATTGGCTTTACAACCATGCCATCATTTTCTCGGTCTTCGCCCTATTGTTCAGATATGGCAAAGGCAGTTGGTGCTCCAATTTTTCACGTGAACGCNGATGANCCAGAGGCATGCGTTCATGTGGCACGTCTTGCCACCGAATATCGNCAGCGTTTTAAAAAGGACGTAGTAATCGATCTTATTTGCTATCGGCGCCATGGGCATAATGAGGGTGATGAGCCTTCCTTTACNCAACCGCAGATGTACANGAAGATAGCGGGCCANGAGACTACGCGGACTATTTANGCCAAACAACTCGAAAAAGAGAAGGTAATTGAGAACGGTGANGCTGNCAGTNTTGCGGAAGCATTNAATAAAGATCTTGATACTGAATTTGAAGCTGCACAATCTTTTAAGCCCAACAAAGCNAACTGGCTTGAAGGCAAGTGGTCNGGGNTGGCTACCGCGTCAGGGGATGAGCGTCGTGGAAAAACAGGNGTAAGTCTCGACCTTCTAAGAGAGGTTGGGTTTGCAATTTCGAAGGTTCCTNCTAATGTTAATGTTCACCCTAGGATTGTAAGACAGTTAAAAGCNAAGAGAACCATGATTGANNCCGGTGNGGGCTTCGANTGGGCGACGGCAGAAGCACTCGCATTTGGCACGCTGCTCTGNGAGTCAACNCCGGTTCGGCTCTCTGGTGAGGATTGCCAGCGTGGGACGTTTAGTCAGCGACACTCAGTATTAAATGATCAGGNAAGCGGTANCCGCTATGTGCCGTTGAATAACATTCATTTCGGTCAGGCGCCATTTGAAGTCATTGATAGTCCACTCTCAGAGTTTGGTGTCCTTGGGTATGAGTATGGCTACAGTGTTTCAGAGCCTCATGCTCTTGTCTTGTGGGAGGCGCAGTTTGGGGACTTTGCAAATGGTGCACAGGTTATAATAGATCAGTTTATTTCCTCTGGTGAATCCAAGTGGTTGCGGATGAGTGGCCTTGTACTTCTTCTTCCGCACGGCTATGAGGGGCAAGGGCCTGAACATAGCTCAGCTCGGCTTGAACGTTATTTGCAGCTATGCGGCGAAGATAATATTCAAGTAGCTAACTGCACCAATCCAGCTAATTACTTTCATATTCTGCGCAGACAGATTAGGCGTGAATTTCGCAAGCCGCTTATTCTTATGACGCCTAAGTCTTTACTGCGCCATAAGCGTTGTGTCTCTTTGATAAAAGAGTTTGGTCCAAAATCGACATTCCACCGTGTTCTTTGGGATCACGCACAGCATAGTGGAAAAATATTTGATGATGAATCTATCAAGCGTGTCGTAATCTGTTCCGGAAAGGTTTATTTTGACCTGTTAGAAGAGCGGGATAAACGAGGTGCAATGGACACTTATCTTTTGCGGTTAGAACAACTATATCCCTTTCCAACTAGTGCGCTTCGTAATGAGCTTGCTAGGTTCAAGAACGCTAACGTTGTTTGGTGTCAGGAAGAGCCGAAAAACATGGGAGCATGGTTCTTTATCAATGATCTAGTCGAAGAGTTAATGGTAGAACTAGATATGAGGCAAAAACGCCCGGTTTATGCAGGTCGTTCATCAGCGGCAGCGCCGGCTACGGGTCTTCTAAAGCGGCATTTGAAAGAACAAAACGATCTTGTTAATGCTGCGCTGACCTACGAGGGCTAAAGTCCAAAAAATAGGAATGGCGGCTAAGAGGAGTCGAAAATGGCAGTTGATATAATAGTCCCTACTTTAGGTGAGTCGGTCAATGAAGCCACGGTAGCTAAGTGGCTGAAAAACGTGGGAGATGCGGTTGGTGTCGACGAGCCTCTGGTTGAACTCGAAACAGATAAAGTGTCGCTAGAGGTGCCGTCCCCTTCAGCGGGCACTTTAAGTAAAATTATTGCAATTGATGGGGCAGAGGTTGCAGTTGGTTCCGTACTTGGTAATTTAGACGAAGGAGCTGCTGAGCTGACGCCAACCGCTGAGCTGACGCCAACCGCTGAGCCGTCTGCTGGAGAGGGTCAGAATGCAGCTGATAAACCGCAATCTCGAGCGCCAGAGCTGTCTCCCGCTGTGCGTAAACTAGTTGAAGAAAACAGGATTGATCCACAACAGATTACGGCGACGGGTGCTAAAGGTAACATCACAAAAGGTGACGTGTTAGAGTTTCTCAAAACTCAGGATAGTGGAACACCCTCGGTTGTTCCGGCAGAAACCAATAAGCATAGTGCGCCGCCACTACCCTCCCATGATTCTGCTGATTTACCGCCACGACCGGTGGACGAGCGCGGTGAGGAACGAGTGCGTATGTCTCGGTTGCGGCAGGTGATTGCTCGGCGCTTGAAGGCGGCCCAAAATAACGCAGCTATTTTGACCACTTACAACGAGTG
>PBCW01000021.1 GCA_002718015.1 Rhodospirillaceae bacterium | reverse complement strand
AAGTTGCCAAAAAAAGTTAGGCGTGAAACTCCACTGTCCTAACCAAATGTGCCGCAATTACCTTGTGGTCCAAAGATGGACGATACCCTTTTAGGAGGACGATATTGCCATTATGGAATGGTAGGCTTTCCTCGAATACCGATTGGGTGAGTTTAAGGAAACCATTATTTTCGCCCGCATTATCAATGGCTACGCGTGCCACGCATGCTTCCATCCAACACTGAGTGTCAGTGAAAGTGCCATCACCAAGTACTGGCGTCATGCCTTTAGCCTTTATATGCGATAGGCCGGACAGAAGCATATCCATCGAAGGAAATTTCTTAAGTTTCAATTTAACGAACTCTATACCCTTCAAGTCTGCGGATTTATCTATATCCTTTATGCGGAAGATTGATTCGTCCACCATAATTGGCACGTTAGATTCCCTAGCAACTGCGGCATTTGCTTCCTACGCATCGGACCCGCACGGTTGTTCGAAGAGCATAATATTAATAGGGTTGAGGGCGGAGCCAAAACTGATCCCTTGTTCCGCACTGAAATTCCGGTTGGCATCTAGTCTAATTATAACACCTGTTCCGTCGATAACTTTTTGAATAAGTCTTACCCGTCGGAGGTCATCTTCAACATAAGATCCGACCTTCACCTTCAATGTTTTAAAGCCTTTTTCTATAAGCTCTGTTATTTCTTTAGGGATCTTTTCCGAATCCATTTCATGAACTGGATCTAAGAGCGGCACTTGGGTTTTTTCTGCAACGGCGAGGAGTTCATGGTCCATCAGCATTTCAAGGGCTCCCAGCATCGCCGAACCAGCCGTAGGAAAGTCGTGGCTGGCATCGAAAATTTTCGCATGGGCAGTGGGTGTAGTGTTGGCTAAAGTAGCTACTGTGCTAATGCTTGGGCTAAATCGTCCTTGATGTCCTGCGGATCTTCGAGCCCCACTGAAAGTCGTACTAGCCCATCAGTAATGCCGAGCTCGCCCCGTCCCTCGGGTGTTAATCTTTGATGGGTAGTGGTCGCCGGGTGTGTCACAATACTTTTTGTGTCACCCAAGTTGTTTGATATGTCTATCATTTTAAGAGAATTGAGCAATGAGAAAGCCCGTTTTTTGCCGCCCTCCAGTTGAAATGATAAAACCGACCCAGAGCCGCTCATTTGTTTCTTCGCGATATCATATTGTAGGTGACTTTGAAGGCCAGGATATATGACCTTATCTATGCCATGCTGGTTCTCTAGCCAGTGTGCTACGTCAGTTGTATTTCTACAATGGCGTTCTACGCGAAGTTCTAATGTTTCAAGCCCCTTTAACATTAGCCAAGCGTTGAAAGGACTGCATGACGGCCCGGTATGACGAATGAACGGCCGTAGACATTCCTCATAATACTCTTGGGTACCGAGAATAGCTCCTGCCAAGGCACGTCCCTGACCATCAATGTGTTTTGTCGCTGAATATATAACAACATCGGCACCGAGTTTGAGTGGCTTCTGCAAAATTGGTGTTGCAACCACATTATCAACTACGAGTTTTGCACCGGCCGTNTGTGCCAACTCGGCTACTTTTGATAAGTCGACGATCTCGAGCGTCGGGTTTGAGGGTGTCTCAACAAACACAGCCTGAGTTNGTTTAGTGAGTGCCCTTTCCCATTGTTCTATATTTGTCCCGGAGACCAACTCTGTCTCCACTCCATAGCGNGGGAGCAATTCTGAAACGATATAATCACATGATCCNAATAAGGCTTTTGAAGCAACNAAACGGTCGCCTGCCCGTAAAAGCGCCAGGAGTGAATAGAAAACTGCTGACATGCCGCTTGATGTTGCCGTGCAGTTTTCTGCTCCTTCGAGCAAACACATTCGTTTTTGGAAAGATGCTACTGTTGGATTGCCATAGCGTGTATAGATGTAACGGTCAGCACTGCCATTAAATGCATCTTCTGCATCTTCCGCAGAATCGTANACGAAACCCGAGGTCATATATATTGCCTCGGCGGTTTCGCGGTATTCGCTCCGCCCCAGTCCACCTCGGACTAACTTTGTTTGAGTTCGCCAAGTGGGGTCAATTTTTTTACCGTCACCCGCCATGTCATACTCCTTCAGAGGAAACTCACTTACACGCATGAGACCCTAAAAAATAAATGCCCTACTAAAGGGTCGGAGCCTTTTCAAGAAGACACGCCGACCTTTTAGCTGAATTATTTCCGTGGTCGCAAGCCGGCCGGGCCAAATCACCACGAATTATAACGGTATGGCGGACGCCCTCCTATGTCAACTAAGATTATTTATGTTCTTAGGATGCAGTATTCTTCATCATTTTTTCACGCTCTTTAATATTTTTATCTGCTGCAAGGAGATTTTCCGCTCGATAAACCACTGGATAATCTACCATTTTTCCATCTACTTCTAAAGATGCGCGGCCTGCGGCAACAGCCTCTTCGAACGCGGTAATAATTTTTTTTGCATTTTCAACTTCCTGACGAGTTGGCCTGAACTCTTCGTTTAGAAGCCCCACAATTTTGGGGTGAACGCAAGACGCCCCCTGAAAACCGAACCGACGAGAACGACGTATGGTCTCGCGCATAGCATCGATGTCTTGATAGTCTGCAACCGTGCCGATAAGTCCCAAAGGGATGATTCCTGCTGCGCGGGCTGCAATAATTCCCTGTTGTTTAGGATAGGTAAGAACTTCTGCTACTGGGTCAGTACCAATAGAAGTTGCAAAATCTTCGCTTCCTAAACTCATGGCAACTATGCGTGGATGTGCCTTCGCAATATTCTCAATTCGAAGGAAACCTGCTGCTGTTTCAACCATTGCGATCAGCTTGGTATGACCAACATCCATGCCCCTCTCGCTCTCGAGTTCATCAATTGCCTCAGAAAGCAGGCGAATATGGCCGGGACCATCGACTTTTGTAACCGCTATTGCTTTAACTCGAGGGGAGATGGACTCCTCGAGGTCGGGTATCGCCATACGAAGAGGCTGATTAATTCGGACAACTACATCAGCACCCGCCTGGCTGACAGATTCCGCAGCTTCTTGAATTAACTTCCTTGCCGCTGGCTTGTCGGCGATAGCTACACTATCTTCAACGTCGAGTTGGATCGCATCTGCGCCACGGGTATGGGCTTTGGAGACATAGCGTTCCACGTTTACTGGCACGAACATTAACGAACGCCATACGGGAGTAAAATCAGTGTTGCTAAGCATAGCGAGGACCTCCAAGGTGTGATTTTTCAAGAACAATGTAATCCTGCCCCGCTATTTGCTCAATGGCAATAGCCCTTGACCAACGAGTTCATTTGTCCCAATCAATAGGAATGAAAATTCTTATTACAGGAGGAGCAGGGTTTATTGGCTCAGCAGTGGTGCGCCATTTTTCCCGAGACTGTGGTTGCGGAGTTATCAACCTAGACAAGCTTACTTATGCCGGTAATTTGTCTTCTGTAGGGTCAGTGTCAAACCTCCCAAACTATATTTTCGAACGTCACGATATTTGTGATGAAGGCGCAGTTAACAGAATTTTCAGAGCCCATACACCAGATGCAGTAATACATTTAGCTGCGGAGTCTCATGTTGACCGTTCGATCGATGGGCCGGCACCATTTTTAGAAACAAATGTGAAAGGTACCTTTACTTTATTGGAATGTGCCCGTTCGTATTGGTGTGGTTTGCCAGATTCAACACGAGATAAATTCCGGTTTCTCCATGTCTCGACTGATGAGGTATATGGGGCACTCGGGGCAGAGGGGCAATTTACCGAGAATAGCCAATACAGGCCTAACTCGCCCTACGCTGCTTCAAAAGCAGCGGCAGATCATTTTGCCCGTGCCTGGTATCATACGTACGAATTACCCGTGATTGTGACTAATTGTTCAAATAATTACGGGCCATTCCAGTTTCCTGAAAAGATGATTCCTACCATGATTTTAGCTGCTCTCGAGGGGCGACAATTACCAGTCTACGGGGATGGGAAAAATATAAGGGATTGGCTGCACGTGGAGGATCACGCTGCGGCGCTATACTGCATTTTAACAAAGGGTGTGCCAGGTGAAGTTTATAATATAGGTGGAGAGGCCGAGAGGCAGAATATAGAAGTGGTCGAGAGTATTTGCGAGGTGCTCGACTCTTTAATTCCACGTGGCAGTTTTGCCTCCTATCGTGACCTTATTCATTTTGTTCCTGATCGACCAGGGCATGATTACCGTTATTCGGTCTCCTGCGATAAGCTAAAAAATGAACTTGGCTGGACCCCGAGCAGAAGTTTTGAAGAAGGCCTGACTCAGACTATAAGTTGGTATCTGGAGAATCGAGATTGGTGGCAATTGATCCAAAAACATTACGATGGGCGCAGACGGGGCCTAGGGCAATAGCAGGAAATGAAGGGTAGATGGAATTACATAATATAGATCATTTCGTTCTTACCGTAAGAGACGTGGACACTATCTGTGAATTTTACGAGCGCGTGCTTGGTATGACGGTGAAGACATTTGGCGAAGGGCGGAAAGCATTGTACTTTGGTAGTCAAAAGATTAACGTTCATCCGCCTGTCGGTACTGGCCCTAGTCATCGCGCCCGCAAACCGGCTATTGGTGGGTCGGATTTCTGTCTTATAACCAAAGATTCAATGGCNGATGTAGCCCAACATTTAAAGTCTGAAGGTGTATGCATTGAGTTAGGTCCTGATAAGCGTTCTGGAGCCATCGGGTCAATCACTTCGATTTATTTTCGCGATCCGGACGGTAATTTGGTTGANATATCAAATTATGATTGATGTAGTACGTAATCGTGAAAATTCTCTAGACTTNTAAGCCTAAATTGGGCGNTGGTAAGTGTCAGGAGGTAAGATGCCAAAATTTGCAGCTAATTTGACAACGATGTTTCCCGAACTGGAGCCGAGAGGTCGTTTTGGGGCCGCTGCTAAGGCAGGGTTTAAGGCAGTNGAATTTCTGCGGCCCTATGAATTTAAAAAGACAGTGGTTAAATCATGGCTCGACGAAAACGGGCTTGAATTCCTACTTTTGAATACTCAGCCGGGTGAGGGTGATGCTGATCGTGGCTATGGAACTCTGCCGGGACGTGAGGCGGAATTTAGAAAGGCTTTTGATTTGGCATTAGAGTATGTCACCCATCTTGAAGGACGGTTCATTCATGTGACGGCAGGGCGTGTTCCAACCGGCATAGCTGTAGAGGCATGTGAAGAAACATTTTTAAGAAACTTAATGGTGGTGGCCCCAGTGGCCGAGGCTGAGGGCATCACCCTACTCTTAGAACCACTCAACACTTTAGATGTGCCTGGATATTTACACACAACTACAAATCACACTCGAAAACTAATTGGGGCCACTAACGCGCCTAATATCGCATTACAATACGATTATTATCATATGCAAATAATGCAGGGCTCACTCGCAGCAAATCTTGAAGCAAATCTTGACATCATACGGCATGTACAATTTTCGAGCTTGCCGGGTCGGCACGAACCGCAACATGGTGAAGTCAATCTTGGCTTTTTGTTCGAACACCTCGATAGCGTGGGGTATAACGGCTGGGTGGGCTGCGAATACGGCCCTAAAGGCGATAGTTGGGATGGACTGAGCTGGGCTATACCCTATGGGCTAAATGCGGAGCGGTAATGATGGCAAATGCAATGAAAGCACGGGTGAAGTGGGTAGAGAAGAGAACTTTTTTGGGGGAGTCTGGTAGCGGGCATAGCGTAGTGATGGATGGCGCGCCAGATGCTGGCGGTCGAGATCTTGGTATACGCCCCATGGAGACACTGCTACTAGGAATGGGTGGGTGTACGGCATTCGATGTTGTCCATATTTTGGAGAAAGCCCGAGAAACCGTCATTGATTGTGAGTTGGAGATCGAAGCTGATCGTGCGGAAGAAGACCCCAAGGTATTCACGCAAATAAAAATACGTTACATCGTTAGCGGCAAAAATTTGTCACGCGATAAGGTTCAGCGGGCGGTGGACTTGTCGGCAGAGAAATATTGTTCTGCTTCTATTATGCTTGGTAAGGTAGCAAATATCAGTCATGAAGTGGTATTGAGAGATTTATGAAATTCAGGTTCAAAGAGAGAACTTGAGAAGGGCGCGAACAATTTTCTTAGTTTTTTCACTGAATAAAGTGGGTGCATAAAATGAACTAGCCGCTCTTTTTGATATTTCACTTAAAGAGGGGTATGGCGCAATTGTTGAAGCTATGGCGCTTACTTTCAGCTTCTGGGAAATTGCTAGCGCCCATGGCATTATTAATTCCCCTGCTCCCGCACCGGCGATTGAGCAACCCAGAATTTTACCTCGTTTGTCGCTGAGTACTTTAATGATTCCTTCGGGCGCGCGTTCAGCGACAGCACGGTCATTATCCGCAAGACTTAGTCTAAGGATACGAATACTACTACCCTTTTGTTCAAGCGCCTCAGATTGGCTCATACCAACTTGCGCTATTTCTGGGTCTGTGTAAGTGACACGTGGCAAAGCAGTGTAATTCACCCGCGCATAAAGCTTGAAGAGTATGTTACGAATGACAACACCTGCTTGGTAACTCGCAGCATGTGTATACTGCGGGCCGTCAATGACATCGCCAAGTGCATATACTCGGTTATTGGAAGTTAAGAGCCTCTTATTCGTCAATATGCCGTTTTGCGCATACTCAATTCTTCCAGCCTCAAGATCCAAACCAGTGAGATTAGGCACGCGACCTGCAGCTATTAATAAATGCGACCCTTCTAGTTCCTCTGTTTGGTTGGAGCCGCTTGATATAATTATTACAGCACTATTTTTTTGTTTGATCGCCGTAATTTTTGTGCGTTCTTTGATCTCTATCCCTTCTTCCAATAGTTGTTTCTTGACCACCGTGGCAAGCTCGGGATCCTCTTTGCTGAGAATCGCACCTTCATCTAAGACTGTGACTTCAGCACCGAGCCGTCGATAGGCTTGTGCAAGCTCACACCCAAGTGGACCGCCACCGAGAACAATTAGGTGCGATGGAGCCTCTTTTAACTCAAAGATAGTTTCGTTAGTCAGGTAGGAAATGTCGTTAATTCCATCTATAGGAGGGATTCTCGGCGATGAACCGCTCGCAATAACAAATTTTTTCGCTCGGATTCGAACATTGCCAGCCTCTACTTCGCGGGGATCAACGAAGTGTCCCTCCTCCCGAATTACATGTACGCCTAGACCTTCATACCGCTGGATGGAGTCATTAGGAGCGATGTTGGCTATTACATCATGTACGTGGTCGTGGACTGATTGAAACTCAATCCTAGGCGATAATCCTACGATACCAAATCGTGATGCCTTACGTGCCTTTTGCGCAGCCTTGCCTGCAGCGATGATTGCTTTTGAAGGAATGCAGCCATAATTAAGACAGTCTCCACCCATCTTGT
The DNA here is from genome assembly GCA_002718015.1 of Rhodospirillaceae bacterium. Classification (GTDB taxonomy): domain Bacteria; phylum Pseudomonadota; class Alphaproteobacteria; order UBA8366; family UBA8366; genus UBA8366. Next base: position 14,448 of record PBCW01000021.1, on the reverse strand, counting down.
TACGTTCCAAAAGGACCACGTTTGCACCTAACTGCGACGCACCCGCCGCAACCAGAAGACCGCCTGATCCAGCACCAATAATGCAAATGTCTGGTGTGAGTAATTCAGCCATTGATTAAGTTTCCGCGATTATCAGGTTTGAATGGACATATTTTTTGCTCAATAAATACTGATTGCTACTGCTTATGGAATTACTTGTAATTATACGAAACGATTACAATCGGGTTTAGTCCTCTCCTAGCATCTTAGAAGTTATTTCAAAGACATTGCGAGATATCTCTTTAGTATTAAGAATATTTTTCAAGCAAGTTTTGACGAGCAATTGTCTTTCTTTATCCAAATGCCGCCAGCGTGATAAGGGCACCAAGAGCCTGGCTGCGATTTGAGGGTTAATAGTGTTCAGCTCGATAATTTGCTCGGCAAGAAATGCATACCCCGCACCACTCTTGGCATGGAATTGAATTTGATTGGAATTGCTGAATGCACCGACAAGGGCGCGAACCCTGTTAGGCGATTCAACTGAGAAGCTATCATTTTGCATTAATTCTTTTATTCGGGTCAGCGTACCATGTTTGAAGGATGTAGCGTGTAACGTAAACCATTTGTCTATAACTAAAGAATTACCTTGCCATTTCCTATGAAATATCTTCAGCGCTTCGTCTCGTTCGGTCGCACCACAATTATTCAATGCAATAAGCGAACCCATACAGTCTGTCATATTGGACGAGTTGTCGAATTGTGTTTTGGCGATTTTTACAGTGTCGTGTCGATTAAGCGCAGTAAGGTAGTAAAGAGCTACATTCCGTAGACGCCTCTGAGCAACTTGGATAGCAGTGTAACGGTAAGTTTCTTGCGTGGCGTGGCGCTGATAAAGACTAAACAGCTGTTTTTCAAGTCTATTGGCGATTTGTTTAAGAATAGTTTCGCGAGCCATATGGATGCCATCAATGTTAACTGGCTTTTGCATATCTGCAAGCTCGGTTTCCAGCGGCAATCCTAAGATTTCGGCGAGCAGCGCCGGGTCAGTTTCTTCATCCTCAAGCAATTCCCTTAAGGAGTCAGTATATATCCTAATAGTTTTTTCTTTCGGTGCCCCATCATCAATTGTTCTAAAAATTAACCGTTTGGCAAGCATCTGCGATGCTTCCCATCGGTTAAAAGGGTCGTCATCATTTCTCATCAGAAAAGCTAATTTTTCTGATGAAGGGTTTTCTTTTGATATCCATTCTATTTTAACTGGAGCTGAAAAGTTACGGAGTAGAGATAGTTTAGGCGGATTATTTATATTTTTAAATGTGAACGACTGCTTACTTTTTTTTAATTCAAGGATTTTTTCCGTTGTGCCGTCTGCAGTGAGCCGCATTCGATCCCCATCAGCGTCTAGCAGCGCAACGCGAATAGGAATGTGAAGAGGCTTTTTTTTGGTCTGCCCCTGCGTTGGTTCTGTGTGCTGATGAATAGTGAGGGTGTAAGATTGCTTATCCTCGTTAAAGTTTTCACCAACGAATAGCGTAGGGGTCCCAGACTGTGAATACCAAATACGAAATTGGCTAAGATCGAAATTGTTGGCATCTTCCATTGCAGAAATAAAATCATCACAAGTAACCGCATGGCCATCATGCCGTTCAAAATACAAGTCCATCCCTGCACGAAAACCGTTTGCGCCCAATAATGTGTGCATCATTCGGATAACTTCAGCGCCTTTTTCGTAAACCGTTGCGGTATAGAAATTATTTATTTCTATGTATGAGTCGGGTCGGATAGGGTGGGCGAGTGGACTCGCATCCTCTGGAAACTGCCGAGCACGCAGTGTCTTGACTGCCTTGATGCGCTCCGCGGCTATTGAGGACATGTCAGCAGAAAATGCTTGGTCACGAAAGACCGTTAGTCCTTCTTTGAGGCTGAGTTGGAACCAATCACGGCAGGTTACTCTATTGCCAGTCCAGTTGTGGAAATACTCATGTGCAATTATCGACTCAATCAGAGCATAATCCATGTCAGTCGCGGTTTCAGGGTCGGCGAGAACATATTTGTCATTGAAGAGGTTAAGACCTTTATTCTCCATGGCCCCCATATTAAATGCGCTTACGGCTACGATCATGTAAACATCTAAATCATACTCGAGACCAAAAACTTCCTCATCCCACCTCATCGCCTTGATAAGGCACTTCATAGCATGACAAGCCTGTGCCTCTTTCCCAAGGTCAACAAATATTTTAAGTGCTACTTTACGTCCTGACGCGGTTATAAACTGATCTTGCAAGCAGCCAAGATTCCCTGCAACCAATGCGAAAAGATACGATGGTTTTGGGTATGGGTCTTCCCATAATGCTGAGTGCGTCCCATCCCTGAAAGTCTTGGTATTGGTACAATTCCCATTTGAAAGAAGTACTGGGTACTTTTTTTTGCTTCCAGTTATTTGTGTTCTGTATCGCGCAAGAATATCCGGTCGATCCAAGTACCACGTGATGCGACGGAAGCCCTCGGCTTCACACTGGCTACAGAAGATTCCATTTGATTTATAAATTCCCTCAAGCTGGGTATTTTTTTGTGGTTTTATTATTACAGAAGTCTCTAGGACAAAATTCTCTGGCGGTTCACTGACAACAAGTTCATTTTTTGTAACCGTATATTTTTTGCGATCCAACTTATGGCCGTCAAGTGCAACCCACTGAGTTTTGAGTTGTTCACCATTAAGCACTAGCGCCGCATGTGGGTNAGCGGCATTTGGATTCCGGTATATTTGAAGTTTGGCTACTACTTCAGTAGATGTTTCCCCAAGCTTAATATCAAGAAACACGTCATCTATTAGAAAGTTCGGCTGCTGATAATCGGCGAGTAAAATAGGAATTGGGAGCTCGGTCTTCATTTCATTCCGCCCGGTGGGGTGAAGCGGTCTGTTTCCTCTAGTTCGCCGTGACAGAGAGCTCGCTTGGTTTCGACCATGTGCACTAAGTGGGCATGTACAGCTCGACAAGCGCCTCGGTAGAGCCGCGGGTCTAAACCGTTGTACATCTCAGCAACCAGCATCTCTACACTCTCAATCCCTTTTTCAAGATGGGCACTAATTTGTTTTTCACGGTCACGGCGATGAGCAATAAGCTTACTGACGTAAGCATGAGGTTTGTCGATAAAAGTCCCATGGTTTGGCCAATATCGTGTCTCATCTCGCTTGAGTAATTTCTCAAGTGATCGGATATAAGAGCCCATATCACCGTCGGGCGCTGAGACAACTGTGGTTGACCATCCCATAACGTGATCCCCACTAAACAGCACATTATTTTCTTTCAGAGCATAGCAGAGATGATTTGAAGCATGGCCAGGTGTATGCACTGCTTCAAGAGACCAGGTTTTGCCGCGGATGATGTCTCCGTCATTCAAAACGACATCCGGTTGAAAGTCGTAATCACCGTTTCCGTCGCCAATTTGAAGCCCTCGATCTTTGCCGTGCTGTCCGTAGCCATAAGTAGTTGCTCCGGTAGCAGGTTTAAGTAGTTGGGTGTTAGGGGAATGGTCGGAATGGGTATGTGTGATAAAAATATGAGTAATATTCTCGCCTTTTGTGGCAGCCAGTATTGCATCGATATGTTTTTCGTCGAGTGGTCCTGGGTCAATCACCGCTACGTCACCATGCCCAACGATGAAGGTGCCGGTACCACGGAAGGTAAATGGGCTGGGGTTTTCGGCAATCACCCTGCGGATTAAGGGTGATAGCACATCTGGCACGCCATATTCGAAATTAAAATCCCGTTTGTGGGGAATTATTACTCGTTGTCCCATATACAAAAGCCCTCGTTATTATTATTTGCAATAGGCTTCATCAATTGTCCCTGTCAAGGGTATCGACTAAGTTATATGTAGTTTGGATTGTGGGGATAGTCAGATACGGCTAAATTTAATATTTCATTTTAAATAAGAGGCATAATTAATGTTTACAACGCGTCCTGAACTACTCGGCACATTTGGCATGGTGTCTACCACTCATTGGCTCGCTTCGGCTGCTGGAATATCGATGCTAGAGAGGGGTGGAAATGCTTTTGATGCTGCAGTTTGTGCAGGATTTGTTCTACATATTGCTGAACCTCACCTGAATGGCCCAGGGGGTGATATGCCGGCGATAATTCATGTTGCAGGTGAGCGGGAGCCTAAGGTTGTTTGTGGTCAGGGGCCTGCTCCGGCGGGCGCTACAATGGCGTATTATCGCGATAAACTTGGTCTGGAACTCGTGCCAGGCACCGGCCTTTTGGCGACGGCAGTACCGGGTGCAGTTGATGGTTACCTATTGATTTTGAGGGATTATGGTGTTCTCGACCTTGAGGATGTTCTTGCTCCAGCGATCTATTACGCAGAGCATGGCGCACCTATCGTGCCTAATATTCACAAAACCATAAGTGGCGTGGAAGAGATATTCCGTAATCATTGGCCTACCTCACAGCCAGTATATATGCCAAATGGAGAGGTGCCAAAGCCGGGGTCTCTTCTAGGGAATGAGGGGATTGCCAAGACGTGGAAGCGATTGATCACTGAGGCTAAGTCAGCGGGGGGTGATCGGCAGGCGCAGATCGAGGCAGCAAGAGATGCTTGGGGCAACGGTTTTATTGCTGAAGAAATCGATAAGTTCTGCCGGAAAAATGAAGTTATGGATGCCTCAGGGAAGCCTCATCGTGGCGTGCTTACCGGTGATGATATGGCAAAATGGCGAGCATCCTATGATATTGCGTTAGCGTATGATTTCTGTGATCACACCATTTTTAAAATAGGTCCTTGGAGCCAGGGGCCCGTTCAACTCCAGCAACTAGCCTTGCTGAAAGGGCTCGGGATCGAGGACATGGATACTGAGGGTAGCGAATTTATTCACGCTGTAACTGAGTGCGCAAAGCTTGCATTTGCTGACCGGGAGACATTCTACGGTGACCCAAAGTTCGTTGATGTGCCAATGGAGATATTACTGTCTGATTCTTATAACGATAAAAGACGTAAACTGATTGGTGAAAGCGCCTCACTGGAGTTCCGGCCTGGTCAGGTAGATGGATACGGGGGTTCTGTAAATTATCAAGCCGCCATTAATAGTGCAGCCATCGCAAGGTCAAACCTGGCTGGAATCGGCGAGCCTACTGTTGGCCGACCATCAAATGGAGATACCTGCCACATCGATGTAATTGACAAGGATGGTAATATGATTGCAGCGACGCCCTCCGGCGGCTGGTTGCAAAGCTCTCCGGTTATCCCAGCACTCGGCTTTTGCCTTGGTTCACGTATGCAGATGTTTTGGCTTGAGGACGATAAGCCGGCGAGTTTAATGCCTGGGAAACGTCCTAGGACAACCCTCACCCCCTCAATGGCATACCGTGACGGAAAGCCGTACATGGCGTACGGTACGCCAGGAGGAGATCAACAGGATCAATGGCAGACGAATTTTTTGATCAGGCATGTGACGCATGGTCTTAATTTGCAGGAATCAATTGATGCGCCCTCCTTTCATAACGAACACCATCCAAGCTCGTTTTACCCACGGCAGGCCTCGCCTGGGCGCCTTGTGATTGAGGGAAGATTTTCGGAGAATACTCAAAACGATCTAAAAAACCGTGGTCACGATCTTGAAGTTGCAGGTGATTGGTCTGAAGGTCGAATGTGCGCTGTAGCGACTGATGGAGGCATCTTGAAAGCTGCTGCTAATCCACGTGGGATGCAAGGCTATGCTGTGGGCCGGTAGGGCGCTTTTATGCTGACTTCGGTACCAACCAATCTAATAACTGGATTTCTTGGTGTTGGGAAGACAACGGCCATTCGCTCTATTTTAGAGCGCAAACCAAACTATGAGAAATGGGCAGTGGTGGTCAACGAATTTGGAGAAGTTGGCATAGATGGTATTATGTTGGATGGAGAATCTGAGCATATCCGTATGGTGCCGGGTGGATGTATTTGTTGTGTATCTAATGTTGCGATGGGAGTGGCCCTTACAGATCTTATACGACGTCAGCGGCCCGACCGAGTTCTCATTGAGCCCACGGGTCTTGGTCACCCCGCTGGTGTACTAGACCTTTTACGTAACTCCGAACAAGCTGGTCAAATTGACTTGCGTGCAACGTTGTGTCTTGTAGATCCGCGGAGGATTAAAGAGCTGAGTCTCAGTGAGTCCCAGGTATTTCAAGATCAAATCCATATGGCAGATGTTCTCATTGGACATAAATGGGATTTATCAAATGATGTGGATAAAAAAACATTTCAGGCATGGGCGTCAGCGATGTTCCCCCCCAAAGTTCACTTTACCTCAGCNAGTAATGGGTTTATTGATCTGAAGCTTCTCGATCTCAATCTTGATCCTTCACGAGCCCCTCTTTTTCCAGAAGCTCATTCGGCAAATCATCGGCACGGAACAAAGGAAGAACCGGATTTGGCTCCGAATCGACCCCTGCACTTCAGAACTGAGGGAGATGGGTACGTGTCATGTGGTTGGTTATTCTCACCGTCAGATATATTTAATAGGCGCAGTTTGATTGAATGGGCTGAGCATATAAATGGCATCTCACGTTTGAAGGGCGTTTTCCGTACAGGACGCCATTGGATGTTGATCAATCGATCCGACGATGAAATGGGAAAGGCCACTATCGCGTACCGCCGAGATAGCCGGGTTGAAATTATAGCCAAAAAAGAGAATAAGCCAGACTGGGAAGATGTTGGGGCGAGCCTCCTTGCATGTTTGCGACTTCGTGGTATGAAAGAAATATGAAACTTGATGACGTAGAAAAGGCTATGCTCGATGGGAAACACGGCAGGGCCGCCGCCTGGGCGATAGGGTTTCAAAAAGATGTTGGCACCTTCTTTGATGCGGAAGATTTTGTTCCTATAAGGCTCGTTCATGTTAGCACTGATAGAGAGACGATGGGTGACAGTGGTATTGCCTTCATAGAAGAGCTTGGAAGTCTTAGGCCGAGCGAACGTTATCCGCGAGCGTATGCCACCGCTGATTTTCGAGGTTTTGATAAGGAAAACTTTAATTTTCTTCTGCCGGGACGAAACTTGGAGGTAGAGGGTAGGCAGGCAGTTGAAGCCCTCGGCAAACTTGGGGTTGTCACTAACCACGCCTATGTCAATGACCACTCTGTCACTGCTCCTGGTTTCGGCGAAGCTTGCGGTTATAGTGGCACACCATCGGTTATATATATGAACAGTATCGTTGGAGCGCGTTGTAATTTTGAGGCGGGCCCATCAAGTTTAGCAGCTTTCTTTACTGGTCGTGTTCCTCGATATGGTTTTCACTTGGATTCTAAACGGTTTGCCACTCATGGCTTTAAGCTTGATTTTTCCCCAGCAAACATAGTCGATTGGGGGGTTGTCGGCGCACTTATCGGCAGAGAGCTAAACTCATATTGGTGCGTGCCAGCTCTTGAGCTAACTGGTCCACCACCCACGGTGTTGGAGCTAAATCATATGGCATTGGCAATGGCGAGTTATGGCTCGATCGCAATGTTTCACGTTGTGAATGTTACACCTGAAGCTCCCGATTGGGGAGCTGCGGCGGGAGGGAAAAAACTTGATGTAAAGACCATTGATTTCAACGATGTCAGAACGTTTTATCAGGAGTGGGGTGGTATCGGTGATGAACTAGATGTGGTTGCTCTATCCACACCACAGATGACTGTAACTGAAATCATTGAAATTGCAGCGTTACTTGATGGTAAAAGGGTTCATGAACGAACTACTTTGCTGATATACGCTCCCAAAGAAATTAAGCAAGCATGCGCTCGTATCGGTCTTACTCAGATAATCGAAAAGGCAGGAGCGAGGGTGGTGCACGGGCATGATTTTTTTGCGACCTTTGCGAAAGAAATACGCTTGGCACATAAATGGGATCGGTTAATGACTCATTCAGTAAAAATGGTAAATATTTGTGCAGGATATGGCTATCGACCGACCCCAGCATCCATTCAGCGTTGCATACAATCGGCTATTGAGGGAAAGGTCATTGGATGAGTTTATTGGAAATTAAAGGGCATTCAGGGATAGGTCCAACAGTACATGGTATTGCTCTATCAGCACCCGATGATTTCAGCACGCGTTACGACTTAGATCGTGATCGCGGCATATTTTCACGCCCAAGCCATAAACTGTATGGGGAAGAATTTGTCGGTCGTATTTTGGTGCTTAACGCAGCAAAAGGGGGTGTAGCATCAGCATGGATGCTGCGTGAGATGGTCAAAAAAGAAAAAGCTCCTCTTGGCCTTCTCCTCAATGATGGCAATCCTGTTATGGCGCAGGGAGCGGCATTTGCACAAATGCCGTTTATGGATCGCTTCGATGTGGACATCACAAGCGCCATATCCACCGGTGATGAGATTGAGATTGTTCCAGCACGAGGAATTGTTAGAATCCTTTCAAGGATTAAGACTAAGGACTAAGGGAGAAATTCATGGGAGTTGCTAAAAAGGTTTTTAATGAAGAGGTCGCATTCGCACCTGCTACGGAGCATATAGGATCTGAGGTGTCAGGGATTGATCTGGCCAACCCATTGCCTGATTCAGTTTTTCAACAAATCCAGAGAGAGTTGCACGATCGCAGCGTCCTCATATTTCATGACCAGAATTGGTCACCAGACGAACACATTGAGTTTTCTAAGCGGTTCGGTCCGTTAGAAAACCATGTTTTAAGCAATTATTGTCTGCCAGGACACCCAGAAATATTTGTCGTTTCAAATATAATAGAAAACGGAAAGCATGTTGGTGCATTCGGGGGTTCGAAACGGTACCACTCTGACCTGTCATATATGAAAGAGCCAAGTCTAGGTTCTATTTTCCATTGCCTTGAATGTCCCGAGGGTGAGGGCGAAACTTGCTTTACAAGTATGTTTGCAGTTTATGAAGCCTTGCCTGAGGAGCGCAAACAATGGCTTCTTAAAAGAATGGGAGTGCACGACTATGTATGGAATTTTGAGAATCATCACAATGACCGTCCTCCGCTAACCGATGAGCAAAAGACATCCACGCCGCCTCGATCGCATCCTGCAGTGATTAGTCATCCCGAAACGGGCCGTAAGGCACTCTATTTGTCTGCTGTTTTTGTTCGCTGTTTCGAAGGCATGGAAGATGTGGAAAGCCAAAAAATAATTCATGAGCTGATAGAGTTTGCGAGTCAGGCTAAATTTGAATATGTACATCGGTGGACGCCAGGTGATGTCATCATATGGGATAATCGAAGCGTGTTGCATAAAGCTCTTCCATTTGATGAGAAAAATGCCCGTCGTCGGATGCATCGCACCACGGTTCGTGGTTCTCGGCCCACACTAGCTGTTTAGAGAATAGCCAAAATGGATACCTGGGAAATTTATGTGCTCAAATATGCGGAGCGCACTAATGCGCTCAAGCACGAACATTTTTTATTTACGGATGCGCACAATGGTCCAATGCCAATGGACTATTTTATTTGGGCACTTAAAAATGAAGAAGACCGTGTGATTATAGTGGATATGGGATTTGAAGAAAAAGAGGCAAAAAAGCGGGGGCGGCGATTGCTTCGCACGCCGGCGGAGGCGCTCGCGAAGGTTAGGATCGACGCTAGCGAAGTTGAGGACCTCGTCGTCAGCCACATGCATTACGATCATTGCGGCAATGCACATGAGTTTCCCAAAGCGACATTTCACATACAAGAACGTGAGATGGCTTTTGCTACAGGGCCTAATATGCAACATCCGGCTTTCCGTGATATTTTTGCTGTTGATTATGTGGTTGATATGGTTCGCGCACTTTTCGGTGACAGGGTCGAGTTTGTCCACGGCTTTAAGGAATTAGCACCTGGAATAACGCTACACCATGTTGGTGGGCATACCGATGGACTGCAGGTGGTGCGTGTTAATACTCAGCGTGGTTGGGTGGTGCTTGCGGTCGATGCAATCCACCTGTATGCCAATATTGAGGAAAAAAATCCTTTTCCATTGGTTTTAAACGTTGCTGACATGTTGAATGGGTATAGTACCATTGCTAAATTGGCAGACTCACCGGAACATATTATACCTGGTCACGATCCACTGGTTTTAAATAGATTTCCGAAAGTTCCTGGTGCAGAGGAATTTGCAGTTCGGGCTGATCTTGTTCCGAACCATTGGAATTGATTACTTGAAAGATAATCGCTGAAACGCTACGTCGACACTATGGCGTACTTACAGAGAGGGTTATGAAAATGGGTCATCATCACAGTAAAGTCTTAATCATTGGATCTGGTCCTGCGGGCTATACCGCCGCAATTTACGCAGCGCGCGCCAATCTTAAGCCACTTATTGTTGCTGGAATGCAGCCTGGTGGGCAGATGACCATAACTACAGATGTTGAGAATTACCCTGGGTTTGAGCAGGTAATACAGGGTCCCTGGTTAATGGAGCAGATGCAAAAACAGGCTGAGGCTGTTGGAACCCAGATAATTTATGACATGATTAACGATGTCGATTTTAATCAGGATACTTTTCAAATGACTGGCGATATGGGAGATACGTACAGTGGTGAAACTGTTATTATTGCCACTGGTGCCCAAGCACGCTGGCTTGGCCTCGAATCAGAACAAAAATTTCAGGGTTTTGGTGTTTCCGCATGCGCTACATGCGATGGTTTCTTTTTCAAGGATCAAAGTGTTGCGGTGGTTGGAGGAGGTAATACTGCTGTCGAAGAGGCATTATATCTAACAAACCATGCCGCCAAAGTCACAGTCATACACAGGCGAGATTCGTTCCGAGCTGAAAAAATACTACAGGAGCGATTACTTCAGAACGAAAAAATTGAAGTGATTTGGGATAGTGTCGTCGATGAGGTATTAGGAGGAGGTGATCCACTTCAGGTCACTGGGGCTCGTATTAAAAATGTCAAATCCGAACAAACAATGGATATTGAATTACAGGGTATTTTCATAGCTATCGGGCATGACCCAGCAACCGGGGTATTCAAGAATAAAATTGATATGGATGATGAAGGCTATATCNTAACCAAGCCCGATAGTACGGTAACCAGCATACCCGGTATCTTCGCTGCCGGTGATGTAAAAGATAAGACCTACCGGCAAGCAGTTACGGCTGCTGGAATGGGTTGCATGGCTGCTTTAGAAGCTGAGAAGTTCCTTGCCGAGCACGAGATGCCCACGGCAGCGGAATAGACCCGTCTGGATCAGGTCTGTTTATTTACCTTAAAGCTTGGTTTTTCGTGTCTCCTGAAGAAGCTTTGCTACCATAGTGTGATCAGACGAAGGCCCGTAATGGTCAACTGTTTCTGCAAATGCATCCCGCACTAATGCCGTGCACGGTGCACTCAAGCCGACATTACGCGCTAAATTTTGAGCAATAGTTAGGTCCTTAAGCATTAAGCCGCTCGTAAACCCCGATTCCCAATTCTTTTTTAATACAAACTGATGCATCTTCAGTTCGGTTGCATTGTTTCGGCCTGATGACTTATTTATGACGTTAGTTAATGTTGACGGATCCAGGCCGAAACGTCGACCTATCAAGAGTGCTTCCGTAGTTGCTAGAACGCTTAGAGCTGAAAGCATATTATTCATTGCCTTGGTTGCATGACCGGCACCAAGTGGCCCGCATTCAAAAATATCACTGCTTACTGCTTCAAAAATAGGCTTTGCCCGAGCTATTGCGGCGCTCTCTCCGCCCACCATGATAGAAATGGTGCCTGAAACTGCCCGTTTCACTCCACCAGAAACAGGAGCATCTAAAAAGGGAATATTTTTATCTTTCATGATTTTGCCGAGTTCCAGCGTTCCCTCCGGCTCTGATGAGCTCATGTCAATGAATAGCTTGCTGCTATCGAGCCCACTAATAAGTGCGTCCTCGCAATTGACGTCCCCTAGCAATATTCGATTGACATCCTTGCCTGTCGGAACGATGGCAATAACTACATCGGAGCTTTGTGCCAGGCTATGGAGGCCGTTGGCGGCGCGCGCACCAAACTCATCGACAAAGCTATCAACTGCTTCTCGGTTCAAATCAAAAACAATCATTTCATTGCCAGCGCGTGCGAGATTTGCGGCTATCGGGCGCCCCATATTTCCGAGACCGACGTATCCTATTTTCATGTAATTGTTCCTATTACTCAATTATTATTGGATAATGTTTTAATATATAAAAGATAAATGAAATAATATATGAATGTTATTTTCTTAAAAGCTTGAATTTTTGAATTATCGCCTTGCTTGTTCTTATGTAAGTTATTCAGTATTATTAAAATTCATAAAAATAAACATAGTTGGGGCACCCTTATGGCGATCTCGAAAAAATTAAAATGTCTCTTTCGCGCGAATAAGCTAGGAAGTCGTCGCATCACCCAGGCAAGAACTTCTGTGTTATCTAAAGATTTAATTCTCCAAGGTGATATCTTTGGCGATGGTGAAATTTATCTTGATGGAGGCGTCAACGGCAATGTTAGTTGCGAGCAGTTGATAATTGGCCGTGATGGCTACATCAATGGGCAAATTAAGTGCAAAGAGGCTGAGATACATGGGAAAGTCGTTGGTGCCATATCGGCAACCGATGTTGTATTGGCCAAAACTGCGCAGGTAATTGGCGATGTAAGCCATAAAACGCTCAGTATTCAGCCTGGCGCTGTAATTGACGGCTTTTATAGGCAAAATGAACTAGCTGTCTTGAGTAAAGGCAATCCTAAGAAGCCCTCTACCGGGGAGGCACTAGGCAGGGGTAGAACGGGTCGTCCAAAGCAGAAAAGACTTAAAAAATCTATTGATAACCCCCTAAGTACCTCAACCGGAAAGGCCAATGGCTACAGTAGGAAAACTGTTCATTGAGNNAACACGCTGCTTNTNGNGGTAGTCTAAATAAACATGTCTGANGCTCGCATGCCGACCAACATTTGGATACAAGCGCACGTTGCTCGCTTGTCGAGCAAAGGAGTTCCAGTAGTGGTGCTCAAGCGGGGTGACAAAAATAGTGGTATTATAATCTTAAAAATAAATCGGATCGAGACCGGTGTAGATATTTTCATGCAGGAACGTGATCTATCAGGAAACTTTATTTGGCAACCCGCACTTGATGGACGTCGTGTGCAAGATNCTGAAGCTGCTTCTTTCATTGAGCGTCAGGCTAAATATGACCCCGACNTTTGGATTGTTGAGATTGAGGATCGTGAGGATCATAGTCTGTTAGAAATTTTAGAAANGTAAACTCTNTTTGCNAATTACATGTNATGAGNTTCTTNCCTCANATCACTCGGGTTTGTCCAAATTATAGTAACTTANANTNTAGCGNTGAAAGGGATTANGAATGGTGAAAGAACTGACCCATTATGTGGGTGGNCAACATATCAAGGGTGAAAGTGGGCGCTTACTCGAGGTTTTCAATCCAGCTACAGGTGAAGTGACGAGTAAAGTGCCACTGGCAGGAGTTGAAGAAATACAGAAAACCATCGAAAAGGCTCAGGCAGCATTTTATGATTGGGCAGAAACACCTTCCCCCAAGCGTGCAGCAGTTATGTTCGCAATGCGGGAAATCATGAGCCAGAGGCGCGAAGCGCTTGCAACAGTTATTAGCTCAGAGCATGGAAAGACACTTGATGACGCCCTCGGTGAAGTGCAGCGAGGAGTTGACGTGATTGAGTTTGCCTGTGGTATACCACATCTTTTAAAAGGTGAGCTTTCGACTGATGTGGGAGGTGGGATAGATACTTTTTCCATTCNCGAGCCACTAGGTGTGGTTGGGGGAATTACACCATTTAATTTTCCGGTCATGGTGCCTTGTTGGATGGGAGTGATGGCGGTAGCCTGCGGAAACTCTTTTATATGCAAGCCGTCGGAACGCAATCCATCAGCACCACTTATGATGGGGGAACTATGGACGGAAGCCGGTTTGCCGGATGGTGTTTGGAANGTATTAAATGGCGATAAAATAGCCGTTGATGGGTTGCTGCTGCATTCCGATGTGCCGGCAATAAGTTTTGTTGGTTCAACGGCGATTGGGGAATACGTGTACCAAACCGGCACAGCGCAAAATAAACGTGTTCAGGCTTTTTGTGGTGCAAANAACCATATGGTAGTAATGCCTGATGCTGATATGGATCAAGCCGTTGATGCGTTAATGGGTGCAGGCTATGGCTCTGCTGGTGAGCGCTGTATGGCAATTTCCGTAGCGGTNCCTGTNGGNAAAAGNACGGCGGATGAGCTGGTNAAGCGCTTGAAGCCGANNGTTCAGGCACTCAAAGTCGGNCCATATANTGANATGGAAGCTGATATGGGGCCGGTCATAACGAGCCAGGCAAAAGACCGCATTGAAAAATTAATCGCTAAAGGTGAGGACGAAGGGGCAGAACTTATAGTTGATGGACGTAAAGTTAGTCTGCAGGGATATGAGAACGGATTTTTCCTGAACGGCTCGTTGTTTGACCGAGTAACAACGGATATGGACCTATACAAGCAGGAAATTTTTGGCCCTGTTCTTAGTATCGCTCGGGCGCA
>PBCW01000020.1 GCA_002718015.1 Rhodospirillaceae bacterium | reverse complement strand
AATATGGCCCTCGAGTTTCCCATTGGCTGTCTCTATGATAGAGGTGGGTATTAGTGAACTTTTTACCATCATTTGGTCCTTCATATTTTTTCCAATGTTAGATCCTGAGACCCAATGGTTCCAGTCAAACGCATATACTAAAATATTATTGTATAATATTGTTAGTTTTTATAAAGCAGGCGGTTAATAGCGTTGTTGGCTGCAAGAAGAGTACAAAACGCAAGTCCTTGTTATTTTTTGTTTGTCAATAAGCTGGATCAGGTGTTGATAAGAACCTAATCTTGCACTTAACTTTTCAAGTTAATGATGATAGGGCATGGGCAAAAAAAAATTGCTAGTTGTAGCGCACGCACCCTCTGAAAATACTCAGCGGTTGTTTGCGGCTGTCGGAAAAGGCGCGAAAAATGATGCCCAACTCTCCGTAACCGTTGATATGTTGAGCCCATTCAATGCTCAGCCCGAAGACGTTTTGGCGTGCGACGCTATAATACTAGGAACAACGGAAAATCTGGGTTACATGTCCGGAGCACTCAAAGACTTTTTTGATCGTTGTTATTATCCAGTGCTTGAAAGAAAACAGGGCCTTCCCTACGGTTTATTTATTCGTGCTGTTCATGATGGCACAGGTACTCGCCGCGCAGTAGAGGGCATTACTAAGGGACTTCGATGGAGGCCAGTTCAACAGCCACTTATCTGTCATGGAGATTGGGACGATTCCTTCGTCGAGGAATGTCATGACTTAGGTGTTGCAGTTGCAGTAGGACTCGACATGGGTGTCTTTTAAAAAGTTAGAAGTTTTGTCTAACTATGGCTTGCAGGGGCAAAGTTCATCTGCGTTGGTCGGAATACCATCCTTCCATTCAAGCCGTTCGTTATCAGGTCCAATTGATATCACATTCCAGAAACTTCCCTCTTGCCATTTGCCGGTCATAATAGTTCCGTTAGGCTTGGAATACGTCCCCTGGCCATGCCACAAATTATTTTGCCATTGGCCACGGTATACCTCGCCGCCGGGCCAGTGATAGGTGCCATAACCATGGCGTTTGCCATTTTTCCATTCACCCGAATACTTGCGCCCGTCGGGCCAAGTCATGGTTCCCTTTCCATGAGGAACATTATTTTTCTCTGAACCTATATATTTTTCATGAGAATTATTTTCGGTGGCATCTACTTCTGTCGTATCCAAGACAAGAAATGTCGCGATTAGGAGGATAGATAAGATTGAACGTGAAAGTTTCATAATTGTATAGTTATAAAAACTTAGCACTTGAGGCAATAGTGCTTCTTAGAAATAACGAGGTAGACATGCTATCCTGCTGTTTCTAAAGTTGCTAGGGTTTTACTATGACATCTGTATTCACATCATTAAATGAGATAGCGGAATCAATTCCTGACGGTTCTAAATTAGCTTTGGCTCCTGAATACAATGGATGTGGCTGCGCGTTAGCAGTGGTTCGGGCGCTTGTAAACCGTTCCCCCAGAGATCTTCATTTAATCGGTGTTCCGGCTCTAGGTTTACAAGCAGATCTATTAATAGGGATAAACGCAGTTTCTAAAGTTGAGTGTGCAGCTGTGACACTTGGTGAGGAGGGGCTTGCTCCGCGCTTTTCCGAAGCGATAAGAACGGGAAGTATAAAAATTTTAGATGCTACCTGTCCAGCGATCCATGGTGCACTGCAGGCTTCAGAAAAAGGCGTGCCCTTCATGCCGATGCGAGGAGTATTGGGCACTGACCTTTTGAAAAACCGATCCGACTGGCCTGTCATAGATAATCCTTTTCATAAATCGAATGACCCTATTGTTTTGTTGCCTGCCTTAAAGCCCGATGTGGCGTTATTTCATTCGCCGTTGGCAGATGAGGAAGGCAATGTTTGGATTGGTGTACATAAGGAATTGATGACGTTAGCTCATGCTTCCACAGAAACATTTGTATCGTATGAGCGCTTTTATAATGGAAATTTATTGGACGACGAAAAGTATGCGGCTGGTACAATTCCATCGGTTTACATTACGGGAATCGCCGAAGCAGAAAGAGGGGCATGGCCAATTGCGCTCCCTAATCATTATGTTCGTGACGTCCGCCATATCCGTAAATATTTTGAGATGGCATCGAGTGCAACAGGATTCCAAAAATACTTAGCAGAGCATGTATACACGCGGATAGCTAGGGCGTGAGAGATATGCTTAAAGTGGAAGAAATTCTCATTTTTTCTATATTGCCGCTCCTGCAGGGCATAAAACACGTTGCGATTGGCGCTTCATCGCCGATACCTGCGGCTGCCGCTATGTTGATGCGTAAGAGATCGAGAGGTCAGGTTCGAGTGAGCATTCTTGGTAGTACCGAACGATATTCCTTTACAGATGGAGGGAGAGAATTATTTGACCTTGCTGGGCAAGGGCGTATTGATGCTTTTTTTCTAAGCGGGGGACAAATAGACGGAGAGGCGAATGTAAATCTTATCGGTATCGGCGACTACCCTCAAATGAGTGTTCGATTTCCAGGGTCATTCGGTTCGGCCTATCTGTATTATGTGGTACCTCGCGTAATCTTATTCAGGGAGGAACATACATCGCGTGTCTTTGTTGATAAAGTTGATTTTATAAGCGCTGCTGGAGGTTCGGAGCCTTTCGTCCACAGGCCGGGAGGGCCGTACGCGCTAGTTACGGGACGTTGTGTAATGAAATTTAATAGTGCAGAAAAATGTTTTGTTCTGGCGAGCTTACACCCTGGCGAAAGCGTCCAAAGTGTCAAAGAAAATACTGGGTTCGAGTTTATTTGTCCCGACAATATTCCAGAAACCCCGCTCCCAGGTGTTGATTTACTGAATTGTTTGCGTGGTTCAGTTGCGGATCAATTAGCTGCGACCTACCCCACTTTTGTAGAGCGAGTTTTTGGGTAGATATTGACGTTATGTGCTTGAAAAAGGAGATGTGAGTTTGACCGAAGACACTGCCCGTGCTCTGGCTGGCTTGAAAGTTATCGATCTAACCCGGGTATTAGGGGGGCCTTATGCGACTCAAATTTTGGCCGATCATGGTGCTTGCGTTATTAAAATTGAGCCACCTCAGGGCGATGAGGTGCGCGATTGGGGGCCGCCATTTTTCGAGGGTAATGCCTCATATTTTTTAGGGCTAAATCGTAACAAACGTTCTCTGGCTCTCGATTTGTCAACAAATAGTGGGCGCAATGTTTTTTTTCGGTTGCTTGAGGATGCAGACGTATTAATCGAAAACCTTAAAACTGGTACGCTTGAAAAATGGCATTTAGGTTACAAAGAGGTGCTGCAAGCGAAGTTTCCCAAGTTGATTCATTGTAGGATTTCTGGGTACGGCGCTGATGGTCCTCTTGGGGGGCTTCCTGGCTATGATGCTATTGTTCAAGCGTACGCGGGTTGGTTCAGTGTAAACGGTGATTCTGAAAGTGGTCCAACACGAATAGGTATCCCAATGGTTGATATGGGGACAGGGCTCTATTCGGTAATAGGAATCTTAATGGCTCTGCGAGAGCGTGAGCAATCAGGGATTGGTCAGTTTATCGATATGACCCTTTATGATTGCGCAGTGTCCCTGATGCATCCACATATCCCAAACTATATGTTGTCAAATGAGACGCCTGTGCCAACTGGCAATGCTCATCCTAATATATCGCCATATGATCGTTTTCATACCAAGACGGTAGATATTTTTATAGGAGCAGGCAATGATAGGGCTTTCAAGCGACTATGTTCTTCAATCGAAGCTCACGAAATTGCCCTAGATCAAAGGTTTGCTACGAGCAAGTCTCGAAACGAGCATCGTGAAGCACTTACCAAACTTTTGTCGGACATAATCATCAAAGAGGATGGTGAAGCGCTCTGTGGCCGGCTCATGCGTGCGGGTGTGCCAGCAGGCCCCATATTAAATACAGCTCAGGTAATGGATGCGGAGCATACCAAACACCGCAAAATGAATATGCGTTGTGATTGGTGGCGCGGAGCAGGCATTCCGATCAAGTTCGGTCGAACTCCCGGAGCTATTACCACTCCACCTCCAAAATTTGGTGTTCATGGACGAGAAGTCCTGAAAGAGTACGGGTTCTCTGATGAAGAAATCGATAAATTGATCAGGGAAAATGTTTTGGTTGAAAAGCGTAGTTAATAGACAATCAAGTTTTTACGGTAGTGCGAAGAAACGCAGGAGTTTCATCGCCAAACCCTTTTATAGTTTCTGGTGGAGGATCCTTTTCTTTTAAAGTTTGTGTAGAGTGTTTTCTTGACGAGTGGTTGTTACTTGCACTCTTCATTGTTTCTGACCTGTCATTAGCTGGACGGTGTTTGTTTTGATTGCGGGTACGGCGGTTGCTGGAGGGTTTATCTTGGAATTTCTCTAGTTTAGGCTTGCCGATGCCCTTTAGCGTAATTTCCTTTATTGCACCCTTAGCAATTATTTGGACTGCATCAAGATATTTGCCTTCTTCTTCCGTTACAAATGTTATTGCATGACCTTTGCGTCCTGCACGGCCTGTGCGGCCGATACGATGAACATAATCTTCGTCATGCATGGGCACATCAAAATTAACCACATGTGTCATATCAGGAATATCTAGGCCCCTTGCAGCCACATCAGAACACACAAGGTATTCGATTTTGTCCTCTTTGAACTTGTCTAATGTTTCTGTGCGTGAAAATTGATCCATATCACCGTGTAGAGCTCCAGCTTTGAAGCCATGGCGCATCAATGACCGGTGAACCAAACCAACATCTTTTTTGCGGTTACAAAATATAAGTGCATTTTTTACTTCAGCGCCACTGAGAATATCGCGTAGAGCTTCTCGTTTCTGTTTTGCATCAAGCATTACCATTTGCTGCACAATTGTATCAGCAGTTGCCGATGGCGGACTAACTGCAACTTCTTTAGGATTGGATAAAAACTGCTCAGCGAGTTTCTTAATCTCCTTCGGCATCGTTGCGGAAAACATAAGTGTTTGCCTAAGAGGTGGAATTTTGCTGACGATTTTGTCTACGTCCGGTATGAACCCCATGTCGAGCATTCTATCGGCTTCATCAATAACAAGAATTTTTACATCGTTGAGCAAGACGTTGCCACGCTCAAAATGGTCGAGAAGGCGACCAGGGGTTGCAATCAATACGTCGACGCCACGGTCAAGCAATTTATCTTGTTCGCCGAAGGTTACGCCGCCGATCAAAAGTGCCTTGGTAAGTTTATGATATTTTCCGTAGAGATCAAAATTTTCCGCTACCTGAGCGGCTAATTCGCGAGTAGGCTCTAAGATAAGAGAACGAGGCATGCGCATGCGGGCACGGCCTTGATCGAGGATATCTATCATCGGCAATACAAAAGACGCTGTCTTGCCAGTACCAGTCTGAGCACAACCTAATAAATCTCGAGCCATCAATACATATGGAATAGCCTGCTCCTGAATAGGGGTTGGATTTTGGTACCCACGTTCATCCAGTGCTCGAAGAAGTTCTTCGCTTAAGCTTAAATCTTTAAAGGTCATACGGACTGTATTTTTTCGGATGGCCGATCTTGTGGTATATTTTTTTTACAACCCAACTCATTAATCCTGGTTTGTTAAGAGAGATACTAGCGACGAATAGTGCGACTTACTTCTGGTGTAACGGCAAAATCCGATCTAAACGCCTGTCGAGGCAAAGAAATTATTATTGCAGCTCGGCAGGAACTTTGTAATCCTATTATACCGAACTTTCTAAACTCATGATGATATGATTAACAACTGCTTAACGGGCTGTCTAGGTCTGGTTTCTAGGGGGGTAGCCCAGGATAGGAAGTAAAACTGTGACTCACGAATCATCATTAGTTTTAGTGCCGGGCCTTCTTTGTGATGAAGATTTGTGGTTTGACCAGATAAAAAGTCTTTCCAATGTTACAAAAATCTCGATGGCTGATACCTTGTCTGACGATAGCATTATAGAGATGGCTGCTCGGTTATTGGCAAACGCTCCTGCAGAATTTGCGTTGGCTGGATTGTCTATGGGTGGTTACATTGCGCTTGAAGTAATGCGTCAGGCACCGGAGCGTGTCACGAGGTTGGCACTCCTAAGCACAAACGCTGAGCAAGATGACGCGGAAAAAAGCAGAATACGCAGAGGATTAATCGCGCTGGCTGAAAAAGGGAAATTTAAAGGTGTTTCTCCGCGCCTTTTACCCATGCTCCTGCATGAAAGCCGCCTCAATGATGCTGTGCTGTGCGATAGAGTTGCAAAAATGGCGGCCAGAGTTGGTAAAGATTGCTTTGTCAGGCAACAAAAAGCAATTATGTCGCGCTCTGATAGTCGAAAAAACCTTCATTCAATAAAGGTTCCCACAATGGTTGTATGCGGCCGTGAGGATTTGCTTACGAACCTACGTCAGCATCAAGATATTGCAAAAGCAATTCCGTCTGCTGAGTTACATGTTTTAGACCTATGTGGGCATCTTCCCACAATGGAGCGTCCGCAAGAAGTCACATCATTATTCCGTAGTTGGTTATTACGCTGAAGAGCATATCCAGATCTTATAAAAGCTGAAATATGGCTCTAAATGTAATCCTAGAAATGGCATGTTATTTTTTATTCTGGGCACATTGTTTAGCATTATTGGTATCAATATCAAAAAATATATCGTACGCCGTAACCTCATTTGCAGCTATTTTTTCTGTCGAAGCATCATATTGTTATTTTTCTACGAATGTTGTATTATTTGGTAATGTCGGGGGCAGGGCCGAAGGCTGTAAAAACAGTATGAAGGCTACCGACGGATGACACAGAAAACAAAAAATAATAATGTCGGACCGAACACCGGCGTTCAAGAATCAGGTGTTAGCAACTCCTCCAAAGTCAGCGGTGACGTTGACCAGAAACACGCTGTGTCAGCTGTAGATCCGCATAATTTAGTATCAGACAAATCCGGCTCTGATGTGACGATCGACAAGGGGTTGGAAGCCAATAGACCAAATGACCCATCGGGTTTGCTAGGGGCAGCAGTCTGGCTAATGCTGTCTTCAGGTGCGCATAAACACTTATTCGTAACCGATTTTGAATGGCTTGTAGTTCCACCTATTTTGGCAAAACAATTTCGTTTATTTCGCAGAAATAATGTTCCTGTTGGATTTATTAGTTGGGCTTTACTTGATGATGAAGTGGAGGCCCGGATTATCAACGGTTCAGTCAAATTAGCGCCCAACGAATGGACTATAGGTAAAAAGTTCTGGATTATTGATGTTATCGCTCCCTTTGGGGGTGGGGATGACATGCTTAACGACCTTAAGAAAAATGTATTTAAGGACGAGGTTGTTAAATATATCCAAGCTGATGAGGATGGTCGGCGCGTGGAATTGTTGAAATAAGGTATGGCAAACACCCGCAAATATACACCTTTAGTGCTGGATCAGTTGCGATCGGATGAATGGGATGCTCTGTCACGCACTCCCTTGGATGTCATTCTGGACCTGCGTTCCGATGGCCCAACTGACTCATTAATGGGACAGGGGGTAACGGCGTTTCAACCGTTGGAAGGGATAGAAAATCTTGTTGTAGACAAACAAACTTTTTCTCCCAACAGTTTTTATAAAAATTCGGAACAAAATGATCAAAGGCTTCAACAGAATATTTTTAAATCCGAGGAGTTATTTGACGCGGCTGTGCCAAATCGATTGCAATTTAGTCGTGCCGATTTAATTGGCACTGATGTGCCTTTCGATGGTGAGATTGTTTCTGTCACAGAGGCAAGAGGGGGTGAGGCAAGGCTCGTTGGCAGGGCCGGCGCAGAGCAGGTGTTATTCGACTTGGCAACTCAAAACGATCCTATTAGCTCACCCTCAATGTTTGAATTCCATGTTATCGAGCCTGATGGAACGGAAGGCAGCGGCAGTGTGGAAGTAAATGCACTTCCTAATGATCCATTGTTCGGCCAGCAGTGGCATCACTCGGCACTGAACGTTGTCGATGTTTGGGATGATTACACTGGTCGCGGTGTGAGTGTTGGCATTAACGATACCGGCGTGGAGCATACCCATCCCGACCTAAATGATAATTATGACACATCGATAGATTATGATTTTTCTAACCGGGATAATGATGCTTATCCTGAAAGATATGACAATCACGGTACTGCTGTCGCCGGTATGGTTGCTGCTGAGGCAAACAATGGTATCGGAGTGGTTGGCGTCGCGCATGGTGCCACTATTGCTGGATATCGTTGGTTGGGGTTTTATGACACACCAACGGATATCTCTAATAATAGTTGGGGCCCCACACCCTCATGGGCTTTCTTTTCTCTCTCTCAGGGTGGGTATTGGAGATCCTATGAGAATCAAATTGTGGATGCTGTCACCAATCATCGCGATGGTCTTGGACAAGTTATTACTTTTTCTGCTGGTAACTCACGCAGTATAGATGCGCGTCCAGAATATAATGCAGTAAATGGGAATCGAAGGGTAATTACGGTTGGCGCAACCGATAGCGGCGGCCGGGATGCTTATTTTACAAGTAGGGGGTCGAGTGTTTTGGTGACGGCTCCGGGGCGTAACGTGCTGACAACAGATCGGGTTGGCAGTATGGGCTATACTTCTTCGGATTATGTTACCATTAATGGTACTTCTTTTTCGGCGCCGGCAACCGCGGGCGTCGTGGCTCTCATGCTTGAAGCCAATCCTGATTTGGGCTATCGCGACGTCCAGGAGATATTGGCCTACTCAGCGGTAAAAAATGATCCCTACGACAATACATGGGATTGGAATAATGCTAACGATTGGAATGGGGGTGGGCTCCATATCAGTCTCGAAAATGGCATGGGCCTGGTTGATGCAAGGGCTGCAGTCCGACTTGCTGAGACGTGGCAAGAGCAATCTGTTAGCTCTAATGAAATTCATCGTTCCAATTATTCTGGCAGCTTGAGTTTTGCGGACGCCAGCACAGTCAGTGACACAGTCAACTTTACAAACAGCGTTGATATTGAAAACGTAGAAATTTTTGTGAATTTATCGAGTGCGCGGTTAAGTGACTTACGTATCACGGTGACGTCTCCAGATGGAACTTCAAGCGAAATTATGGGGCGGCCGGACACGTCAAAGTCAGGGTTACAACATCGTTTTACAAGCCGGCAATTTTGGGGCGAGACGGGCATAGGTGATTGGACTATCTCCGTCAGTGACGAGGTCAGGAATGGGATTGGGGGGAATCTCAATAGTTGGGGGATAAATTTATTCGGCGATATTTTAGATAATGACGATTTGTATGTATATACAAACGAATACCGAGATTTTACAGGCCGAGGAGATGCCTCTAGGCGACTATTGTCAGATAGTGAAGGCACTGACACTATAAATCTTGCAGCGACCACGGCTAATGCTGTAGTTGATCTTACTGGTGGCCCCGGATCAATTGCTGACACCAACTTCAAGATTGGTGCAGGTTCCACAATTGAAAATGTGTATAGCGGCGACGGCAACGACATTATCACAGGTAATTCGTCAGACAATGTCATTTTGGGTGGGCGTGGCGATGATACACTTGTCGGTGGAGAAGGAACCGATACCGCAATCTACAGCGGCAATAGAGCAAACTACACCATTGGTAATGGGAGCATAATCGATAATAGGGGACGCGATGGCACTGATACCCTCAGCGGGTTTGAGTTCTTGCAATTCGCGGATCAAACCATTGAAGCGCCTGGGAAGAGCGATCCACCAGAGCCGATAACAACATTGATTTCAGGCGATGAGGACAATCCCTCAAATGGGTTTCTTCGGGCAACAGACCCGGATGGTGATACCTTAACCTTTAGTCTGGTAAGTGCTCCTGCTAAAGGGACCTTAACGATTAATGATGATGGTTCCTATAACTTCGATCCGGGCAAGGAATTTGATGACCTGTCCGAAGGAGCCAGTCGCGACCTAAGTTTTATTTATTCAGTTGATGATGGGACAACGGTTGTTCAGCAAACTGCAGCACTTCGTGTTACTGGGATCAATGACGCTCCCGCAGCAGAAGTTGCCAAAATTAGTTTAGAAGAAGATGCCGTGTTCGAAGGCACGCTGAAGGCTGCTGACTTAGATAACTCATCTGATGAATTAGTTTTTTCGCTATCCAGTCTTCCTGCGAATGGCATGGTGGTAATAAATGCTAACGGGACTTATACATATACGCCCAATGAAAATTACTATGGCTCAGATAGCTTTCGCTTCACAGTTACCGATGCAAATGGGGCTATTGATACAGGTGACGTCGCAATTGAGGTTACGCCTGTAAATGATGCAGCTCCAGAGGCAAATCCTGACAGTATAACAGTCACAGAGGATACACCACTCTCTTTCCAAGCTAACGAGCTGATAGCTAATGACACTGATTTAGATGGTGATACGCTAACTGTGATAGCTGTTTCAGGAGGTGAGAACGGTTCTGTTTCCCTCGTTGATGGTGTGGTCACATATTCTCCGAGGGCAAATTACAACGGGCGTGATAGTTTTTCGTATTCGGTCTCTGACGGGCAGGGAGGTGTGAGTGAGGGGCGCGTTTCTGTGACGGTATCCGCCGTTAATGATGCTCCTAGAACCCCAGCCACCGCCGTTACCCTTGATGAGGATACATCCTGGTCGGGTGTTTTGGCCGCTACGGACGTGGATGGTGATCAGCTTAACTATAGCCTTCACAATCAACCTAAACATGGGTCGATAAGTGTCGCGAACAATGGGGCCTATGTTTACACGCCTAATGCAAATTATCATGGCTCTGACGAGTTCACTTACAGTGTGTCCGATGGGAATGGCGGGTCTGTACTCGGTAAAGTATCACTCACTATTCTTAACATAAACGATGCTCCCGTTGCATTGGATAGCGTTGCGAATGGCCTTGAGGATGCAGCACTTTCCGGCGCATTAAAAGCAACGGATATTGACGGAGACGTTCTTAAGTATTCTTTAAAGCAGGGACCCAGTAACGGGGTTGTTACAATCAACCCGGATGGAACGTATTTCTATCGGCCGAATAGTAATTTTAGTGGTTTGGATAGCTTTGCCTATACCGTATCTGATGGTAGAGGCGGGCTCGACACCGCTTCATTAAGTATTAATGTTAGCGCAATAGCCGACGCGCCAGAAATCACCACTGCGCCCGCGAGTGGTGAAATTGGGGATACGGTTAAACTCAATATAGCCGCTGTCTTGAATGACACAGACGGTTCTGAAATCTTGGGGCCGATTGAGATTGGTGGCGTGCCCGAGGGTGTGGCGCTATCCAACGGGACTGATCTTGGTGGTGGAAGATGGTCTTTGGCGCTATCGGAAATTAGTAACCTTACGCTCACTATTCCCGATAATGCTGGAGCGGGTTTTGAACTTACAGTAACAGCTAATTCAAGAGAAAGTTCAAATAATGATACTGCGACAGCAGTTCGTTCTTTGCCAGTTATCGTGTTGCCATCTGGTGTAACGCTTCCGTCCTCGGGTGACGGCGATACCATTTTTGGTGGAGATAACGATGATATATTTGTCGGTGGTGGCGGTGATGATCTGCTCATCGGTGGTGGCGGGTCCGATATCCTTTCTGGAGGAGCGGGAGACGATGTCTTAGTAGGAGATAGCTACGATAAGCTTTCAGGCGGGGCTGGAACGGATACGGCAATATTGACCGATGACAGCGATATTGATTTGGATATTGGAAGGCTCAGCATTGAGAGATTTTACGCCGGTGGCGGGGACGACAAAATCAAGGGTGGGCAAAAAAGCGAGTTCATATCTGGGGGCCGTGGCAACGATAGAGTTGAAGGTGGCGCTGGAGATGACACGTACCGTTTTAATCGCGGTGATGGACAGGATGTCATCGCCGATTATTTTGGAACAACGAAAGTTACTTCGCGGTGGCAATGGGTAACCTATTCAGTTTCAGATGGAGAGGGCGGGGTTGAAACCAAGCGCGTACGTGAGTGGTTTAATAAATTAATCGATACAAGTGCAAATGGGGGTAAGGACGAATTATCTTTTGGCGATGGCATTAAGCCTGANGATCTGAGCCTTACATTTGTTGACGGTGCCTTGCAAATCACCGTTCAGGGCATTGAAGGCGAAACTGGCAAAAACAGTTCTAACTCAGCAGATATCATAAAAATCATCAATTGGGGCGATGCCNTCGATCGTATTGAACAGTTTTCTTTCGAGGATGGAACAGCACTAGACGTTTCTAATTTAACCGGCAAGATACTTGAGGCAAGTGAGGATGGAATGACCCTCGTTGCCTCGAACGGCAATGACTGGCTTGCCGGAGGTGGCGGCAATGATACACTTAATGGCGGTGCCGGTGATGATATCATCGTGGNGGCCGATGGCGACGACCGGCTTGTCGGAGGAGCGGGTAATGATTACCTCNTTGGTGGTGAGGGATCAGATACGGCAAGTTANGCAGGTAAATTCTCAGACTATGNTGTGTCCTCCTCAAGAGACGCTATTACTATCGCNCATAAAACGGTAGGGGATGGGATTGATCAGTTAAATAGTATTGAGAGTATATCATTNGCCGACATNACGGCTGTGTATGANAATGGCACGTTCTNNCCAATTTTATTTGGTGAACATAGNAGTGTTTTNGAAGATGGNTCTATNNCTCTTTCTGCNTCNGATCTCCTGACAAATGATTTTGATATAGACGGTGGTAGTNTATCGCTCGATGGGGTGGGGGTAGCNAGCAATGGAACCGTTTCTCTCGNGGGTGATAGGATCACTTACCGGCCAGACGCGAATTTTAATGGCCGTGATACCTTTACGTACGTAGTGTCCGACGGGCAGGGGGGGACTGCCAGTGCGACGGTGGGTATTACTGTAACATCAGTCAANGANANNCCGATAGGGCAAGATCATTCTGCTGCTGGCGCTGAAGACACAGTTATTAACGGGTTAATCACNGCGACTGACATCGACGGTGATAGTCTCACTTTTAGCTTAGCNAATGAGCCCATTAATGGATTTGTGGATGTCAATAAGGATGGCTCATATAGTTATAGACCTAACGCCAATTATAATGGCTCGGATAGTTTCACATACCTGGTCAGCGATGGTAATGGCGGTACAGCNACTGGGGCTGTTACATTAGATGTGNCGGCAATCAATGATGCTCCCNTTTCTGCCGGGGTAGAGTTGTCNGTTTCAGAGGANTCNTNTGTCAGTGGAGTTCTATCAGCAACGGATATAGAAAAAGATNCTCTAAGTTTCTCCCTCGCNTCNGACGGCAAAGGGGGGACGGCNATTGTNAAGNCAGATGGCTCATTNATTTACACACCGGACCCAAATTATAGCGGGTCTGANAGTTTNACNTACACTGTCTCTGATGGTCAGGGTGGAACGACGACGGGNACGGTTTCGGTAACGGTTAATGCTATTAATGATGCGCCGACATCTCCCGGCGCAAACATTACCGTTGATGAAGATGAGACTGCGACTGGACTATTGTCAGCGGAGGACGTGGATGGCGATAGACTGAGTTTTGAGCTTGGTGATGGCCCGACGAACGGTACCGCAACGGTTAATGCGGATGGCAGTTATAGCTATACACCTAATGCGGGCTATAACGGCGCTGACAGTTTTACTTACACTGTTTCTGATGGCAATGGTGGCACAGCAACGGCAACCATGTCCTTAACAGTTACCAATGTAAATGATGCTCCTGTAACGCCGGGTCTCAATGTCACAACCGATGAAGATACTGCTGTTACCGGGACTTTGAGCGCCACGGATGAAGAAGGGGACAGTCTAAGCTTTGCACTTGATGATGCTCCCGCCAATGGATTGGCGACGGTTAATGCGGATGGATCTTACAGCTATACGCCTAACGCTGATTATTCTGGTGCTGATAGTTTCAGCTATAAGGTCTCGGATGGTAACGGTGGCGTAACTGTAGGTAAGGTCTCGGTAACGATTAAAGGCGTCAATGACGGGGGCCCTACCGCGACGGATGATGATGGCGGCAGCCTTGATGAGGACGGTTCGGTCAGCATTTCAGCTGCATCTCTGATCTCAAACGATACCGATCCAGACGGCGATAATCTTGAAGTTACTGCTGTGGGAGACGCCGTCAACGGTGCTGTCGTTATGTCTGGCGACACCATAACTTTCACGCCATCTGCTGATTACAGCGGACCTGCTAGTTTCACATATACAGTATCCGATGGTCAGGGTGGCACGGATGTCGGNTCTGTCTCGCTCAATGTCAACGCCGTTGCGGACACTCCAATTTTGAAAACTCAGGTCGCTGTCGGTGAAGCAGGACAATCAGTCAAATTGGATATTGGTGTTGTTAGTGGTGATTTTGATTCATCGGAAACACTCACTTTGGATGTTGCGGGTATTCCCCGAGGTTGCTCCTTAAGTGCAGGTAAGGATCGTGGANAGGGGATCTGGCGCGTNTCATCAACTGAGATCGAAGATTTAAAAATTAATTTAAGTTCTGAATCATCAGGAACTTTTGACTTATCTCTTACTGCAACGGCTGCTGATGGGNTGAGTACCGCAACCTCAACGGCGTCCTTGAAGGTTTTTGCGGTGCCAAAGGGTGTCGCCGTTCCCGCAAGGTCACAAATATTTGGTAGTGATGATCCGGGNATCCTATTTGGCACAGCAGGGTCTGACCTGATTGTCTCCCAAGCTGAAAAAGACTTTATCCTGGGTGGAAGAGGAGACGACTTGCTTCTCGTTGATGGCAGCGACATCCTGAACGCAGGGAAAGGTATAGATACGGTATTCCTTACAGATGATAATGCTGTTGATTGGAATATACGCAAGCTTGGTGTTGAGCGCTTTTATTCGGGCGCCGGCGATGACAAATTATTTGGTAGTAAAAAACAAGAAGTTATNTCGGGTGGCAGGGGTAATGACCGGTTAGAAGGCTCGGGCGGTGATGATACATATATCTTTAATCGGGGTGANGGACNTGACACGATTGCAGATTATTTTGGAACAACNNNGCTCGAATCCNCGTGGCGGTGGGTCANTTATACAATTTCCGATGGTGAGGGTGGGGTCGAGACCGAACGGGTACGCGAGAGAATCAATAAGTGGGTTGATGCAAGCGCTGACGCTGGCAATGATAATCTTAGCTTCGGTGAGGGTATTGAATTAGAGGATCTGGTTATCCAGAGGGTTGGCAACGACCTCTTGATCGGNATAAGGAATCCAAATGAACCTGATATCCCACTNGAGAAATTTTCAGACCTTATCCGNATGGAAAACTGGAAAGATAAGTTTGATCGGGTTGAAACTATAAAATTTAAGGATGGATCAACTCAAGATATTTCTGGGCTTGGCCAGGGTTCTNGTAAATGGAAAAGTGGTGGAGACGGCGATGATGTCATAGCCGGTAGAGATGGAGATGATGTTCTGTCNGGCGGCGCTGGCCAAGATCAATTATTTGGCAAAGGAGGCAATGACCAACTCTATGGCGGCGATGGCAATGACAGGCTTGATGGTGGTGCAGGTAATGACACACTAGATGGTGGAGCCGGTCGGGATCTATTGATAGGAGGCAGCGGCGATGATTTGTTAATCGGCGGTGATGAAGTTGTCGCTGCATTTAACAACCGTAGCTTCGTAGATTATCGAGATGCTACGGGTGGGATTAAAGCCAGTCTTTCAGAAACTTCAACAGTAACGGGTGACAGTTCTGTTGGTACCGACACACTGGTCCGTATCGATGGCATAAAAGGCTCAGAGTTTGNCGATGTATTTGTTGCTGATAAAAGCTTCAGAGATGTTGCTGGCGGCAAGTCGATTAGGATTGAAGGCCGCGGTGGTGATGACACTATTATAGGAAATGGGTCTACAAAAGCGTTCTACCAGTCGGCTAAAGCTGCAGTAACCGTCGATCTGGCAACGGGAGTTGCTCAAGGCACCGATGCGGGGGATATCGCCGGTGTTGGCACGGATACATTATCTGGTATCGATCGGATAGTTGGATCTGGTTTTGATGATACGCTTCTGGGTAGTAACATCAGTAACAGGGAGGAATTTCAGGGCGGTGCCGGCGATGACTATATTGATGGGCGCGGTGGCGGGCTAGATCGTGCGTCTTATTTGAAGGATGACGACGGCATCATTGCCAATCTTTCATCAAGNGCAGTAACGATTGGGGGCGAAACGGTTGCTGCTGGGACTGTCCGAGATGGGTTTGGCGACATTGACACCTTAATGAACATTGAAAGTTTTCGTTCGTCACTACACGACGATGTGTTGATTGGCAGTGATGGAGACAATAGTTTCCGCATTGAAGGTGGGAGCAATACAGTTGATGGNGGTNTCGGGACTGACCGTATAAATTATAAGACCCGACAGGCTGGCGGTGTAACTGTGGACCTGGATGCTGGCACTGCGACCAATNCCCTTGGCGGTGCTGACACATTAACCTCNATAGAGAATGTTCGTGGNTCCAGGTTNGACGACGTTATAACTGGTGATAGTCAAGACAATTACCTTGATGCGGGTGATGGAGATGATGTTGTTAATGGCGGGGCGGGTAATGACAGAGTCAATGGCGGCGATGGCAATGACAGGCTTGATGGTGGTGCAGGCGCTGACCAGTTTGTTGGTAGCCAGGGTAATGACACCTATCGCTTCGGTTTAGGCGACGACGTTATCGATTATTCTGAGCTACGAGAGGCAATCACGCTGATACGTGGTGGTAGCGTGGACAAGGGATTAGGCGGAGTAGATACTTTTCAAGATTTTTATGAAAAAATTATAGCGACGCGCGCTAGTAATGATTGGATAGACGGCATCACGGGCGGGGGTGAAATTGCAAGTCTTGTTGCTAACCTTTCTACTGAAAAATTGACAGTTTCTAATCTCCCCGGTGTAGGGTCATTTTCTTCCCAAATTGAGGGCTTTGAGAACGTTCGTGGTACTAATAATGCGGATAGAATCTCGGGAGATGCAAAAGCAAATCAGCTCATAGGCAATGGTGGTAATGACGAGATAATTGGCGGAGGGGGTAACGACAGCCTAAATGGCGGTGCGGGTAATGACAGGCTTGAGGGGGGCAGTGGCAATGATAGTGCTGTGTACGCTGGGAGGTACGAAAATTATAGTATTCAGACAGGAAACGACTCCAGAGGTCTTCGGACCCTAACGGTAACTGATCTGACAGGTAACGAAGGAGTGGATGAATTAATTGGAGTTGAAAAACTTTATTTTTCAGACCAAACAATCGATGTTGTTAATTCCATAGAGGGTACTAGCGTTAGTGGTAACGTTTCCGTATTAGAATCGGACGGTGGTTCAATAATATATAGCGGTGATGGTGCGGATAATGGGGCT
The DNA here is from genome assembly GCA_002718015.1 of Rhodospirillaceae bacterium. GTDB lineage: Bacteria > Pseudomonadota > Alphaproteobacteria > UBA8366 > UBA8366 > UBA8366. The sequence goes on along the minus strand of PBCW01000020.1, from coordinate 26,337 downwards.
GAAGTAATTATAACCGATCTGTTGCTCGATGGTTCTAGGGAAGTCGAATTTCGCAATCTCCACATTAAGTTTAGCGGAAATATCTCTATCGAAGATGATGCTTCCCTAAAAATGACGGACTCTGTTTTTGATATCGAAATGGACTACCGCAACCAATACGATTTAACTGTGAAGGACCACGGGACACTCCAGGTAGACAATCTCGTCGTGCCGANATCAANNGAAATGACAAGATGGACGCANAGGGATAATGCTACGATCAATATAAATGGAATGCGCACGCNNGAGCAGGGNGAATGGATGCCNATNTGGCAATCAATGTCCGATGACGTNNCTTATACNGCAGACAATTCTGATATAGGAATCACGGCAATCGCANTNGCAANTGACGACGGTGNAGTAACCACGAATGGCACAGTGGCTATCACTAATTCTGATCTNAATGTAGAATTGGCATTGCCTGTTGGATCNCGGACCNTAACACTGCCTGATGCAAATACTAGGGTGGAAAGCTGGTCAATCGATACCGGTATTGATATTGACGTTGTTGACAGTAATTTGGGGAGGGTTGATTTTGACNTTACCCCAGGCGCTCACATTACGTTGCAAGATAGTTCCAATATTCATTTTGGTTGGGCNATGGGNTTTAGACGNTCTTTAGANGGAGAGGCTCCATCAGCGACGATCACAGACTTGCGTGGCGGCGGCGCCCTCTACTCTAATCAAACCTTTGATAANGGNAGCGCATCATTGACGCTAATTAATTCATCCGTCGCGGCGTGGTGGCCAACTACATATGGTAATTTTGATCTTACTGTTGATGGTGGAACTCTGATCGANCCGATAGCTCATGATAACTCAAAATTACAAATTAANAATGCTGACCTCCGNTATTTAGANGCTCAAGAAAATNGTACGGCAGTGTTAACCAACTCACGAATAAGTGAGCGGGTATTGGCANAAGANAGTGGTCAGATAGAAATAATAAGTTCAGAGGTAGCGCTCGGCTCATTTAGAGGNTTTCNTGCTGTCGATCAGGGCGAGCTGATTATTGACGATGCAGCTTATACGTCCAAGGATGGCCGCTTCGGCGATGTTTCGCATCGTTGGGAAGAACGCGGTAGCTATGTGAGTGCTAAGGAAGCTGTTGCCGATGGTGTTGCATCTCCATCTGTTAATGGCGAAGTTGATGCTCTTTTCGCTGATGCAAACGACACAGTCGTTAAAAGCTTGTCAAATGAGGACGAAACAACCCCAAGCGCTGACCCAGACAAGGCGGTACAAAAATTTGTAGAGGCAATGGCAGGTTTTAATCCTGGCGATAGCGTAGTCCAAGATGCGCTTCCAGATACGCCAGACCAATCGACTTCAGCGTTTGGTTTATTATCGGAAGGCTGATTTACCCGTATATCAGAGTAAACCTATCGCGGTGTAGCTCCTCATGTTTTTTTGCAATTGAGATTTGAAGCATGCTGTCAGTCTCTTTGCCAAACGGACAAACAGCCATATTAGCTAATCCGTCAAAGGTCATTTTTTCGGTGCCATCACTATTAAAAATTCGGTTATACGTAGGGCCTCGTTCAATCTCAGAAAGCCAAAGCTTTGCACTGTCATCTAAAATTAAATCGAGTGCGATAAACTTTGGCCCATATCCATGGCGGATGTTCTTCGGCGCGTGCTGATCGAAAAAATTTGTAGCGACCATTGCTTCAATTAATGTTTGAGCTATAGCGCAAACCTGGTTCCATATTTCTGTTGGCTGGAGTCCCTCCTTTTCAAGGTGCATAAATAGCTGATCAATTGTCCACCAGCCCTTTTTGCCAATATCGGATGCGAGAGCATCCTTAAGGTCTTTTCGATGGCGATCCGGCCGGGTATGCTCGGTATGAACTGAAGTTAAATGAAAACTTTCAGGGTCGGTAGTATATTTACGGAGCGCAATCTTTGCCGTGCCTCCCCGAAACAAATAAGCGCGAACGGGGTTGTAAGAGCTTACTAAAAGGTAGGTGCGCATCGCAAATTTACGACCCTTTATTAGGTATGGATTGGCAATATACTCTTGCACAATCCAATTTGGCTCAGCCTTAAGCAAGCTGAGATCGCTTATGAGGTGGGTACCAATTGAAGCGCTAAGTGTGGTAGATTTGACAATCCATATGGGATTTTTTTTGAGCTTGCTATCATCTTTCAATAGATGTGTATCTTGCGGAATTATGTAGCTCTTTGGCAAAAAATTAGGCAAGCGGCGTTTAGCTTTTGAGGCCCAGGATCGAGTTGAGGTGATAAAGTTGTCTTTATCTGCCCAAGCTTTCCATCCAGCATAATCATAATTTTGATGAAACGTAACCAAGTCAATTTTACTCTCCGGATATCTACTAAACCCTTTTTGAATTTGTCTAACATACTGTTCTGCGGCAGCATTACCCCCGCGGTCACGTTCTGCAGCCATTAACCCATAGAGTAAACTAGCGTTCGTAGGTGCAAAATCCATCACCCTTTGGTAGCGGTGAATAGCTTCTTCTGGGTCACCTGCTCGATGCAGTGAAAGTGCCCCTAAAAGGGATGGTAGAATTGAATTAGTTCCTGCCGCTTCTGCCGCTCGATCATAAAATTTTAGCGCCTGGTCGGGTTGACCTAATTCATTGAAGCAAATACCGGCATTGAACAAAGCCGGATGAGCACTGTTCTCTAGTTCATAAGTTTTTTCAAATGTCAGTGCGGCATCGTGATGCCGGTTAAGTAACTTATATATGGTAGCAAGAAAGAAATGAGACTCTGCATCTGTGGGATTTTTATTTACGAGTCTTTCTGCCTCCTCCATCGCATCAAAGGGGCGAAAAGGAAGAACTTGGTCTTTAAGTTGTTCTATCTTTTCAGTAGTGTTCATCCCTACCTCTCTCGTAAGGCCTCTGATTGGTAGCGAAGAAGTGGTGCCATTAGAAATTCAATTATGCGTCTTTTACCGGTTTTAATTTCAACAGTTACTGCCATGCCAGGTGTAAGTGGTATATCTTTTCCATCTGCTCGGATCGTAGCTTTGCTGAGTTTAATGCGGCTGGCGTAAACGAGCCCGAGGTCTTTATCTTGAATGGCATCGCCGGATAAAAATTTAAGTACGCCTTTAATTGTTCCATATTTTGTAAATGGAAAACTTTCTACTTTCACCTCTGTCTCTTGTCCGGCATGGACAAATCCTTTGTCTTTATTCAACACCATTGCCTCTGCTTCTAATTGGGTCCCTTTTGGCACAACTAACATTAGTATTTGTGCTGGCTGAACTACACCACCAACCGTGTAAACATTTAGTTGCTGCACTGTCCCGTCGGTTGGTGCTGAAAGTTGTTGCATATTTTCTCGTTTCTCGGCGGTTCTCAATTGAAGTTCGGCAGCATTCATTTTATTCCTTGCTTCGACCATCTGCGTGAGTGCATCACGTCGAGCGTCGGCTGCGAGTTGATCGCGCTGTTTTGCCGCCGAAATCATCGCTGCTTCTGCTTCAACCACGCGATGGCGTTGAATTATCAAATTTTGTTTTTGCTCAATCAGGCTTTGTTTTACCTCGAGCCATTGGCGGCGTGGAGCATTTCCGGTGCGGATTAGCCGTGCCAAAGCAGCCTCCCTCTCGCGTACCAAGGGTATCGTACCCTCAAGTTTTGCAATTTCTGCTAATATTGCAGCTCGTTCGGCTACTCTGCGGGAGTATTCTGCATCATAGGCCGCCGTCTTAGCTTCGTGGGCAAGTATATCTGATTTTAATTTCTCTTGATGCATGCTCACAAGGTGTTCTGGTGCATTTGCTGGAGGATCAAAATCAGGGGGCGTTTTATCAAGAACACGCAGGTTGGCCTCCAACCGCCTGAATTCAGTGGTCGAAGCTATAAACTCGCGGACCACCTGTCCTTTATCCACCTCGCTTTCCGTGGGGTCTAACTCAATGAGAAGGTCCCCTTTTTTCACTTCTTGACCGTCTTTAACATGAATTGCACGAACAACCCCAATTTCTAGCGGTTGTATTGTTTGTACGCCACCAATTGGAATAATCTTACCCGTAGCAACGGCAACGATGTCGACCTTGCCCACGATTGACCATATTATAGTAATGATAAAAAAGGCTGATAGCGATAATGCTACCGACCGCGCCGCAGGTGATACAGGTCGCTCCATAACCTCGATGGCTGATGGCATGAAAGCAAGCTCATCCTCACCTGCTTTATTTTCTTGGCGCGCACCCCACCATTCGAACAGGAAAACTTTTATCTTTTCAAACGCACTTTTCATTCTAACTCTTTTCAGAATTTGTGCTGCTCTCTTGGGGAACATGAGCACCCATTTGAAGTGCATGCAGTTTCGCGTACCGGCCACCACGAGAAATCAATTCCTTATGGGTTCCTTGCTCTGTAATTTCACCCGACTCAATCGTTACAATTCGATCTGCATCCCTAACTGCCGAGAGCCTGTGCGCTATGATCATCACCGTGCGGCCTTTACAAATATCGCGCATATTTTTTTGAATGGCGACCTCTGACTCATAGTCCAACGCGCTCGTAGCCTCATCAAAAATAAGTATTCGTGGATTGCTTACCAGGGCGCGTGCAATTGCAATTCGCTGGCGTTGGCCGCCTGAAACCGTATTGCCGCGTTCCCCAATTTCTGTATCGTAACCTTCAGGAAGCTCTAAAATGAAATCATGAGCACCTGCTAACTTAGCTGCTGCTACAACACGTTCCATAGTCATTCCAGGGTCCGAAAGTGCGATATTATCGCGAACTGTCCTATTGAAAAGCACATTTTCCTGAAGAACGACCCCTATCTGCCGCCTTAGCCATGAGGTATCAATCATTGCTAAGTCAGTTCCATCAACGAGCACGCGACCACTTTCAGGCAGGTATAGTCTTTGCACGAGTTTGGTGAGTGTGCTTTTCCCAGACCCTGAGGGCCCAACGATACCGATAATTTCACCAGCATTCACAGTCAGGTTAACCCGTCGAAGCACTTCTGGTGCATCGGGTTTGTATCGAAATATGACATCTTCGAAGCTTATAAAACCCTTTATCTGGGGTAGGGTTGCACGATTTATGTTTTGACGTGGTTCCGTAGGTGTATTGAGAATGTCGCCAAGCCGTTCAACTGAGGTCCGAGCCTGCTGGAAGTCCTGCCAAAGATTAGCAAGGCGCAAAATTGGTCCGATTACGCGTTGGGATAACATGTTGAAGCCGACAAGCTGGCCAACAGTCAAGTCCCCTTCAACCACCATCAAAGCGCCAAAATAGAGTGTTAATGCTAACGTAACTTTGCTTATTAATTGTGCCGTTTGCCCGGAAATATTTCCTAAGTGGGTTGTCTTGAAACTTGCACCAACATATCCTGCAAGCTGATCTTCCCATCGTCGTTGCATTTGGGGTTCAACGGCCATAGCCTTCAGTGTTTCTACGCCACTGACTGATTCTACCAAAAAAGCCTGATTTACAGCACCGCGTTGGAANTTTTCCTCTATTCGACGACGTAAGACCGGAGTCACTAATATTGAAAGAAGAACATAGAACGGTATCGAAGATAAAACGATCCAAGTGAGTGTCGGCGAAAACACATACATCACTGCAAAAAAGACAAAGGTAAAGAAAAGATCGATAACCAATGTCAAAGACGAGCCTGTAATAAAGTTTCTTATGTTTTCTAACTCACGAACTCTTGCGATAGATTCACCAGTTCTGCGAGCTTGGAAATAGGAGAGCGGTAATTTCAAAAGGTGATCGAACAACTTAGCACCCAGCTCTACATCCACTCTATTTGTGGTGTGGGAGAAAATATATGTACGCAAAAGGCCCAAAAGAACTTCGAAAACAGACACCACCAAAAGGCCAAACACTAATACATCAAGTGTGGTTAATCCTCGATGCACCAGGACTTTATCTATAATCACCATAAAAAAAAGTGGCGAAACCAAAGCAAAAACTTGTAAGAAAAATGAGGCGACTATCACCTCTGAGAATATTCGCTTATATCGCAAGAGAACTGGTATGAACCAGGAAATATCAAATTTTCCGCCTTTTCCCAGTATTGGCGCACGTTGAGTAATAAGAATAACTTCTTCGTTCCAAATATTCTCAAACTCCTTTCGGGAAAGGGTTTGTGGCTTGTTTGATGAGGGCGATTGTATAAGTATTTTATCTTCTGCAATCTGACCCAATACAAAAAAGTCACCGTCATGCGTTTGTGCTATAGCGGGCAAACTGGTTTTTCGCAGACGTTCCCAAGTTGTTTTGATAGATCGAGATTTAAGGCCAAACTTTCGTGCTGCTCGTAAAACATCCTTCGTTCCAAGCAATTTTTCTGCCTCGCCAAACTCGTGACGTATAGCCGCAACGTCGCCCGGCATACCAAAAAACCTTAATAGGAGCACAAGGCACGCCGCTCCGGTGTCAATTTTCTGAGAGTCGACTGGAGGATTGATTTCTTTCCTATTTTTAGTCTCGGGCAAAAGTAATCTCCAAGTCTTAGCAAAGATTAAACAAGCGGCGTAAGTGAGGCCAAAGCTTGAAGTTTTAACGTATTATAATTGTAATGATAATAATAGCGGATCGTTATCCATTTTCACGCTGTAGCGCGTTCAATTGGCGTTGGCTTTTGTCCAGCTATCTCGCAGCGCAATTGTGCGATTAAAGACAAGTTTTTCAGGATTGGAGTCTTCATCAACACAAAAATATCCATTGCGCTCAAATTGTATTGCATTACCAACAGCTGCATTTGCTAGGCTTGGTTCCATTTTACATCCATTAATTACCTCTAGTGATCCAGTGTCGATCTGATCTTCAACATTACCCTGTTTTCCGGGTTCTTCACCTGAAAAGAGGGGATTATATAACCGTACTTCTGCCTCCACTGCATCCAATGCAGAAACCCAATGAATAACACCTTTGACCTTCCGTCCATCTGGAGGGGGGGCACCCTTTGTTTCGGGGTCATAGCTACAACGTAACTCCGTCACATTCCCCATTTGATCTTTGACGATCTCCTTACACTTAAGGTAATAAGAAAACCGAAGCCGCACCTCGCGCCCAGGCCCTAATCTAAAGAACTTTTTTGGCGGGTCCTCCATGAAATCATCTCGCTCAATGTAAATTTCGCGGCTAAAGGTTAATAATCGATTTCCAGCATTTTCATCTCTTGGATTGTTCGATGCCGTTACTTGCTCCGATTTTCCGGGCGGATAATTTTCGATAGTAACCTTCAGGGGTTTCAAAACCGCTAGTCGACGTTCTGCATGTTGATTGAGGTATTCTCGAATTTCAAAATCAAAGGCTGCTAACTCTACAACTCCCTCTCTTTTGGATACTGATAGCTTTGAAATAAAGTTTCTAATTGCCTCGGGTGGCACTCCCCGACGTCGAAGGCCTGATAGTGTGGGCATACGAGGGTCATCCCATCCAGCCACATGGCCGTTATCAACCAATTTCATTAAATTACGCTTCGAAAGAACTGTATGTGACATATTGAGGCGCGCAAATTCGAACTGCCTAGGTCGGGACGGGACAGGTAGTTTTTCAAGTAGCCACTCATATAATGGACGATGATCTTCAAACTCTAGAGTGCATAGAGAATGAGTAACATGTTCAATAGCATCCGACTGACCGTGCGCAAAATCGTACGTGGGATAGATTTTCCATAGAGTACCGGTGCGTGGGTGTGGAGTTCGTAAAATACGAAATAAAACTGGATCCCTCAGGTTTATGTTACCCGAAGACATGTCAATTTTTGCACGAAGAACCTTTTCACCATCAGCAAATTCGCCTTTCTTCATTTTCTCAAAGAGCAAAATATTTTCTTCTCGCGGCCGGTTACGGCTTGGGCTTTCGCGTCCAGGTTCCGTAAGCGAACCACGATACTCTCTTATTTCCTCTGCACTTAAGTCATCTACATAGGCATAGCCCGCTTTAATGAGATTTACAGCCATTTGATAGAGTTGGTCAAAATTATCGGAGGCGTAATAAAGGTGATCCCCCCAATCGTAACCCAGCCATTTAACATCTCTTTTTATCGCATCGATATATTGTTTATCTTCTTTCGATGGATTCGTGTCATCCAGTCGGAGGTGACATCGGCCGTTGAATTGTGATGCAAGGCTAAAATTTAGGCAGATAGCTTTCGCGTGCCCAAGATGAAGATAACCATTGGGTTCCGGTGGAAATCGCGTAACAACGGCTTCAGTTCTTTTTTCTTTGAGGTCACTACGGATCTGTTCCAGTATAAAGTTATTCGGTAACGGATCTTCCTGGTTCATTTTTGTCTCTTCATTAAATTGATCTTGGCCAGAATTAAATTATACCCTCAATGTCGTTTCCGCTCATTACTTTCGTGGACCAAATAGTTTGGCACCAGATCCTCCGATACAAATGGCGGTGCTAATAATGTCCCACCGGTCAGGTGTCTGTTTTTCTACAATCCACAGCCAGACAAGAGAAGCGGCAATGTGCAATCCGTCGTATGCTGCAAATGCTCTCCCCGTAAAGCTAATATCGATCTGTGTGAGGGAATAGGCAAAAAGAATTAATAGACCTATTCCCGGCACTACCCACCAGACAGACTTATCCAGTCTAAGCCATGACCAGAAAGCGAAACAACCACCTATTTTTGCGACTGCCGCTATTATAAATGTAGTGTAGTAAGACATAAGCAAACCATGCCATAAAAGCCGAAGGTGATGTTTTTCACACAAGGATTAACACCTGGATGAACAAGTTTGGCCTAGGTTCTGAGAAATCTGTAAAAATTTGCATTCGGTTCCGTTGTAAAAATAACGCTTTTCTTCACTGTCAGAAAATATACATGGTGAAATGACCAACAATTAAATAAGTTACAGGCCCAATTTGACTTGGATGGAACCCATTTGGGCATTGGAATGATACATGTTTGTCTGTAACGTGATGGCTCTAGACTAAATAATATCACAGGACGGTCCGGAGATGGCGAAAAGAAAAACCGAAAAGAAGGCCAAGAGTTTCTCCACCACAAAACAAAAAAGTGGTGGGTTGAAGAAAAATCAAAGTGTACCAAAGTCGTTCGATTATGATCTCTTAGTTATTGGTTCTGGTCCCGGCGGCCACCGTGCTGCGATACAAGCGGCGAAACTTGGTAAGAGAGTAGCACTGGCTGAGAAGAATGCAATGGTGGGAGGTGTTTGTGTTCACACGGGAACAATTCCCTCAAAAACATTAAGAGAGGCTGCTTTACATCTCACTGGCTATCAAGAGCGGTCAATATATGGAGCTTCTTACACGGTAAAAGAAGACATTACTATGTCGGACCTACTAAGGCGGGCACACTATGTCATTAATCACGAGCAGGATGTCCTGTGTCATCAGCTAAGGCGAAACAATATTGATATTATTGCTGGTGAGGCTCAGTTCCTGGATCCGCATACCCTCAATATAGATGGTGGTAGTTCTAGTGCCAGCAGAACAATTACTGCAGACAACATACTTATTGCCACTGGTACAAAAACAGCGCGTGATAGAAAAATCGTATTTGATGGAGAATATATTTTTACATCCGATGATCTTTTAGACATACAGCATTTGCCAACCTCGATAACAGTGATTGGTGCGGGTGTAATTGGTCTTGAATATGCAACTATTTTTGCTGCGATTGGTGCTCGAGTGACACTTGTGGACTCGCGCCCGCGATTGCTCGACTTCATAGATGCGGAAGTAATAGATACGCTTGTATATCAGATGCGGCAGGATAGAGTTACTATTAGGCTTGGTGAGACAGTGTCCGCAGTCGAAACTTTTAAAGACGGGGACAAAACCAAAGTGAAAATTGCTCTGGACAGTGGGAAGGAATTTGCAACTGAGAAGGCGCTAGTCTCTGTAGGGCGCATGGGGGCGACAGAGTCATTGGATTTGGGTAAAGCGGGTATAGCTTCTGACGACCGCGGTAGACTAAAAGTCAACGATGAATATCGGACGGAAATGTCGCATATTTTCGCGGTAGGAGATGTCATTGGTTTCCCGAGCTTAGCATCTACCTCGAGAGAACAAGGACGGATAGCTGCTTGTCACGCTTTTGGTTATGAAACCGAACCCCTTTCATCTTTCTTTCCTTATGGCATTTATACGATTCCAGAAATTTCAGTTTGTGGGAAAACGGAGGAAGAGCTGACCGAGGCTGGCGTGCCATATGAAATTGGGAAAGCTAGTTATAAAGAAATTTCTCGGGGCCACATCATTGGTGACGAGGTTGGGTTTCTTAAGTTGTTATTCCACTTGCAGACGCGGGAGCTGCTTGGTGTACATATTATTGGTGAAGGAGCGAGTGAATTAGTTCATATTGGTCAAGCAGTGATGGGTGCTGGCGGTAAAATTGATCATTTTATTGACACAGTGTTCAATTATCCAACCCTGGCGGAATGTTATAAGACGGCAGCGTTTAATGGCATAAATCGTCTCGCGCAATTGCCTCAAAGCGCAGATGTAGATAAGGATTCTTTGCCGGTCAGTATGTAGAAATGGCGAAGAGAGAATGAAGAATACCAAATGCATTGTAGAGAATAAATGCTTCAAATCGTTTCGGATTGATGGCATCGATTGCCATTGGAAAGGCCTGTAAGCCCCTTAAGAGAGAATTATCTGGTATATTATGTCTGTTGTAAAAAAACCCTCTGCTGAAATATTTTCGTATAATGCACTTCAACAAATTCCCCAATTATTGACATTGCAAGATCGTAATCCACACAGCCCAACATACGGATGTTTCGATCGTAATTTTTGGCAGTACCGATTGGTAGATTTTCCTACGGGGATGGCTCAAGAGTTTGTTTATCCATTGGCATTAGCTTACTCAACAAAACTCCCCGACAACCCGTATTTTGGTGACCAGGTACTTTGTGAGTGGATAAAAGCCGGGATTAATTTTGCAGAAAAAAGCTCACATTCGGATGGCTCCTGTGATGATTTTTATCCTTACGAAAGGGCGGCTGGTGCAGCGGCATTTTCACTTCTTGGATGTTTAGAGGCGTATCATTTACTTCAACTTAAAGATGCCCAATTAGAAAAATTTTTCGCTCGTCGAGGCCGCTGGTTGGCTGAGCACCCTGAAAGTGGCAAGCTAAGTAATCACGAGGCACTGATAGTGTACTGTCTTTATTTGCTCTCACAGAGGTTCGAAGGTTCAGGTCTTTCGCACGATTACAGAGAGCGTCTAGATCGTCTTCTATCATGGCAGCACAAAGAAGGATGGTTTGTTGAATATAATGGCTGTGACCTTGGATACCAAACGCTCACAATTGCAATGCTTGCTCAGCTTTACGACGAAAGCAGAGAAGAGGGACTTCGAGAGCCCTTGGAGCGTGCGATAACTATGACAGCTCAATTTATGCATCCAGACGGTAGTTTTGGTGGTGAATATGGAAGCCGTAACACATACAATTACTTTCCACATGGATTTGAAATTACAGGCAAATGGCTGCCAGAGGCACTCGAGCTAAATGATCGTTTTGCAATAGCTCTTCAATCGGGTCGAGCACCATGCTACTCGGATGACCATATGATTGCTCATCATATGTGGAGTTATTTGTTGGCTGCTCGCTATCATATTTCGGCCCGCAATCAACCAGGTTTTAGTCAAAAGAAGAGAGCCTACTATGAGGGGGCCGGTCTACTCGTCGATAGACGTGAAGAAATGGATTTATATGTAGCGCTTAATAAAGGCGGCAGCTTCAAATTATTTCGGGATGGTGAGTTTATTGCCTCGGACACGCAGGTTTCTTTGAAAATGCGCGACGGTTCTACAGCAGTATGTCATCATATCGATGAATACGCCATTGATGTCGGTGTTGATTACGTGGAGATCTCTGGTAATGCCGGTTGGGCAAAACAGAAGCTAATGCTCCCATTGGATAACATAATACTGCGCACCTTTATGCTTACAGTTGGACGTTTTTTCCCTGGTGTTGTTCGACGACTGTTGCAGCAACTTTTAATAACATACAAGAGTGTTGCACCATTCCAGTTCTCTCGGCGTTTTGATTGGGAGGGTGGTGAATTGATTGTTACTGACTGCATAAGTGCTGCAAAATGGGATAATGTTATTTCTGCTGGATTGGGAGGGCATCAAACATCGATTTCCGTTGTGCAGAGCCAGCCATATCATCCCAGTCAACACCAACCCTGGTTTGATATTACCAAGAGNACTCGAAATTTAAAATCGGGCCAGGCCCTTAGGATTACNCGTAAATATTAGNCCAAAACGATTTGCATAATTGCAATGTTACTTGCCAAGCCAGCTAAGTATGGTTCTTGCAAAGCTTGGTATTGCGCGCTTGTGTTTAGTGTCTATCTCAACGATGACACTCATCCCGGCACGCAGTTTTGGCTCACCACTCTGATCTGTTATTGCTAAGCGTACAGGAATACGCTGAACGACTTTTACCCAGTTACCTGTGGCATTCTGTGGTGGCAGTATTGAAAATTCTGCTCCCGTTGCGGGGCTTATGCTGGTTACCTCCGCTTGCCACGCTTTATCGGGATAAGCGTCAACAGTAATCTTAGCGGTCTGTCTAACTCGGACATGTGTTAACTCGGTTTCTTTGAGATTTGCCTCTATCCAAACCTTGTCTGCTCCGACAATACTGAATACCGGCTTTCCTGCAACAACATACTCACCAGTTTGCAAATCATGCTTTGTTACGTACCCTGAGACCGGGGCTGTNATCTCTGTGTCTTCCAAGTTGAGTGTAACGCGTTCTAAACGTGCCTTTGCNTCAAGGACGCGAGGGTGAGACTCTACATCCAACTCAGGGTCACCACCAAGTTTTGCGAGCATATGTCCGAGCTCTTGGCGAATGCCGTCTGCCCGACCACGAGCTCGTTCCATGTTTGAGCCTGCGGCGTCGAAGCGGTTCTGTGTCACAACTCCGCGTTTTAAAAGTACTACGCGCCGGTCGAATTCTTTTTTGAAGAATGCCGCAGATTTTTCGCCTTCTTTGAGTTCCTCAGTTTTATCGGCATAAAGCTTTTGCATCGTGGTGATGTCATTTCGAATTATCGCGAGTTCGGCTGTAATTCCTTGCCGATCAATAAGTAAATTTGATTTATCAAGGCTAAAAAGTAATTGGCCCTTAGCGACATACTGATTTTCATTCACATGTATATTTGAGACCCGTCCCGAAATATCGGTGCTGATGGCTATCTTGTCAGCCTTTACGTAGGCATTTTCTGTCGATATTAAACGACCACCCGTCGCATAGTAATAGGCACCGATCACGAGTAATACCGCCGGTCCAAAGCTCAGTAATGCCACGCGTAACAGCAAACGACTGTTGAAGCGGCTGACAAAAAGGGGGATACGTTTAAGTAGTTCTGGCATTAAAAATCCTCATAGTTTCNAGCTATCTTATAAGCACTTTTTTATTTCTTAAAGAGGGTTACTCAAGTGTTTCAAAGTCGCCGCATTTGATGTATTTCCAATCCTGTAGTTTTTACTGAGATCGGATCAAACTACCCACGACAGNTGTCCCATATTATTTAGCAATCAGAAAATTGTGTGACCGTTTTAACTGCTTCTGCCATAATCTGCTATAACTTTGTCACAAATTGTATGCACTGGGTTTAATTATGAATGGTGAGAAATATGCTGGGGATATTACTTTGACCGACGCTTGGAGCGATTTAGGTGGAGATGAAAGAGCTGTTTTAGTTGACGTACGGTCTGATGCAGAGTGGGAGTATGTAGGCATTCCCTGTTTAAAAACNCTTAATAAAGAACCCATATTTGTGGCTTGGGCACACTACCCAAGTAATGTGGGAAACAACAACTTCGTTGATGATGTAAAAACGGCCNTTCCAGAAACCGACCAAAAAATATTGTGTCTTTGCCGTTCGGGACAACGTTCAATTGCGGCAGCCATAGCTTTGACAGCCGCAGGATATACCAATGTTTTTAATATTCTTGAGGGCTTTGAGGGAGATAAAAATGAAAGTGGCCAGCGTGGGTTTTTAGGAGGTTGGAGGATGCGCGGCTTGCCGTGGCGCCATAGATGACGTCTAATTAATTTTTAAATAATGTAATGCATTTTTTAAAATTTAAATCACGCGAAGTAAAATTTTACATTAAAAATACCGATGGGTTTTCAGAGCCTGTTTACAGTACCAAATCGATTCTACATTGTGGGGTTTCCAGAAAGGTTTAAAAAAGCCAATTCAAGGTCATAAAGTAACAGAAAAACAATAGTTTAACCCATATAGTGATAAGTTACTTGTGTTACCCGTGTCGAGCCGATAACGTTTAGTTACGGTGGCCATCTCGGATAACGTGCAGCTGTAGGTTATGTGGTTTTTGTAAAGACGGTGCGTTTGTGAACACTTGAATTACAGTATTGATGAAAAAACATCAGACAGCATTGATTTTGTTACGGGTAGGGCACAAAGGTTTTAAAAGGTTTTCGTCTAACGTAAATGTTATAAAACGGGAATGCATCTGTGAAGCTACGTTTTCTTGCAACAATTCTTAGAGAACGCGAACTNATATTGCGTTCTCATGGNCGCGTTTANTTTNTACGACTGACATCTGGGCTTCAATTNTGCATAATCTCACTTNTCTGCGGNGCGGTNTTATGGGGGGCAGGCATNACCATAGCNTCAATCGTGCAGAGTGGCGTCATCGGTATTAAGAATGATGAAATACGCGAAGCTCGTGTGGGATATGAGTATATGTTTCGCGAGGCTGAGACGTCGCTAGCGCAATTGGAAGAAATNANAAGCGCTATAAGCAAAAATCAGATGTTACTTGCTGACAACTTGAANAATGCTGGAAATACCANNNAGCAAAAATTTATAAGAGNAAAGATNGGTGAANTAGAGGAGAAAGGCCGNGAAATAGAAATAACCAGGACAANGTTGAAAAAATCCCTTGATGANATANCGTTTGAGTTTGGTATGGCGGAGGGGCAACGTTCCCAGATTATTGCTACTCGTGCAGCATTGCGGGGGCGAGTTNCNGANTTAAAAATTCAACTTGAAAAAAGTCAGCGTCTTGAAATGTCCCTTNATAAAGAAGTAGCATCACTCTCNACTGATCTTTCTAGGTCTCGTCTCANGCATAAGCAGGAACAGGACCGACGCGAAACNCTGGTTGGTGATGTAGCAAGATTGGAGGAAAATCTCGCAACGGCTCAACAGTATAAACNGTCNGCNGANAAAGATCTAAAGTCGGTATTAGGTCAACTTGCAAAGGCAGCGGGTGATCCAACGGATACTNGCGTTAAAGAAAAACCTCTCCGAGATCAGACAGTTGCTNTNCTAAATNGACTTTCGGTCCTGCATTCNGCTCACGAAAACGTTTTAGAGCAGTTATATGGTCGTNCTGCTGGCAATATCGAAGAGGCGGAAAAGCTAATTGAAATGACNGGGATCAAAGTCGATCANATTATAAAATACGTNAAGNANNCCACAAGCAATCAAGGCGGCCCACTGGTACCTGCTCCAGGCCCNGGGCAGNTGGCGGAGGGCTTNAGTGGTACNGTGATGAATGTTGACAGTAAGTTAGGCCGCTGGGTCGCATTACGGNAGGTTCTTGCCGTTATCCCACTAATGTCACCTTTGGATTTCTATCATCTTGCTAGTCCTTTCGGCCTTAGGCTCGATCCAATAACGAAAAAACGTGCTATGCATTANGGGGTGGATTTAGCTGGTTGGAGGGGTGCTCCAGTCTACGGTACGGCGCCTGGTAAGGTTGTNTTNGCTGGGCGCAAAGGCCGGTATGGTAAAATGATTGAGATTGATCATGGTTTTGGTGTGAGGACACGTTACGCGCATTTATTGAAGATTTCNGTTAGGGCGGGNCAACAAACTATACACAGACAGAAAATTGGAACAGTAGGNAGCACTGGTCGAAGCACTGGTCCGCATGTTCATTACGAGGTACGGTTTGAGGGTAAACCTTTAAATCCNCGTAAATTTATTATGGCAGGTAGGTATGTTTTTAAAGGGTAGGGATAAGGGATCNANAGNAAAGNTAATACCGCCNAGTGATAACANAAATCGAACACTTTCGATCATAAGTGCGAATTTGCGGNTTAACGGGAACGTGGTTACTGATGGTGTTATTCAGCTCGATGGTATTGTAGATGGTGATGTTGTTTGTGATGATTTGACACTAGGAGAATCAGCAGTAATTAATGGTTCTATACAAGGCAGCAGNATTCGTATTTCTGGTACCGTAAATGGAGAAATNGCTGCCCGTAATGTCGAGATTACNCGCACAGCGAANGTTACCGGAGANATNAGTCATACTAGTTTAATGATAGANGCCGGAGCATTCGTCCAAGGGTTATGTCGTTACGTGGAAACGAATAATCCAAANGANAGNCCNAAACTTGCAAANGGCCCCAAACCAAATTTGGTGGCTACTGAAAAAGATCATNCGGCGTCCAANCCGTCATCCGCGAGAACAGGGACTAAATCCACNGCGAGTGNCGCCTCTGATAAAGAGCAACAAGATAGCAAATCATCAACATNAAAAAATTCTTCAGGGAAAGCTGGTACAACNGGGAAAAAATCCTGAAGGTNTCGAGTTAGAATGAGCGGGTTTGTATTTTCTNCCGNGTCAAAACTTACTGAGAAAAAGATTTATCGCNTTTATAGATTGAGGTTCCCAAAGAGATGGGACATGCCCNGTTTTTGGTATTGTTACTGACAAAAAGTTCGGATGGATTGTTGCCATACGNTGAAAACAATCAGGTAACAAGATGTCAGAATTTTCACCCCGAATTCCCAGCACCGGAATATCGCGGAGCGCGAGAAATAGCGGCCACAAATCAGGAAGNTTTTCTGATTTGAGTAACGGTTTTACCAAGTTTACATCCCAGTCAGGATNAAAAATGCCATTTTTGTCAACNCGATATGTGCCTTCAGCAGCTAATCGCCAGTCATCNTCACTTTGCAGAGAAAGANTAGGGAATTTAGATTTTAATTCAGTTATAGCTGCATCCCAATTAAGTGGTGAGGTCGCTGTCCCGATGTATTCTATAATGCGTTTACGTCCTGAATTAGCAAGCTCNGGGCCAATATCATTTAAAATAACACCGCANAGAACACGTGGATAAGCGGCTGCCATTCCCATAGCCAGNAGTCCTCCGAGTGATGTGCCTATAATGATAACTTTATGAATNCCTGCCAGAGCCAGTAGATGCCGAATATCATTCAAGTAAGTAGTNGGAATATAATTGTGAGGGTCTGGGTCACGTGCGGACTTCCCTCGGCCCCNGTAATCAATGGCNAGAACTCTTCTCTCNTNAGATAACCGAGCTGCAGTCCNGTGAAAATCNTTGGAGTTTCGAGTAAGNCCNGGGAGGCANAGTACTGGTATCTTCTCACGCTTTGNTGAACNGTAGTCCCTATAATANATGCANAGGCCATCCTCAGCATGAAAGTAATTTTCGGNNAAGGTTANCATNACTTAAAAATTGAATNGTAGGNGTCGTTAGATTCGTCATCAGAGTTTTCNTCAAAGACTTCAGTCNAAGTTTCTCNCATTTTTNNNATGCCTTGTTCGTTNCCCTTATGTGAGTTNGNCTTGTTGAAGCGGCGTATTTTATCCTCAAATAANGTAGATATACCTTCGGAACTANTAGGTGCAGCCANCACTGACATNTGTNCGTTTNAACTCGTCATAGNTNCTTNATTGTGAGGGGGGNTACCCCTTAGTTGGGTCATNTCAANTTTTNTNTCGCCGAGCGTTATTAGAATTTTTCTGTTCGACCCTTTATTTTGGTATACAATTNGATTCTCCAANACTCTTTGNACATAATTTCGCGTTTCCTTGTATGGGATTTTTTCAATCCAGTCGANTTTGTCTAAGATTGANGGCCCCGGGCGACCNGAACGGCGAATCCATCTGTTTACGGCGCNAGGTCCCGCATTATAGGCNGCAAGTGCNAAAATTTCAGAGCCGTTATAGCGCGCCAGNAATTGTTTGAGGTAATATTGTCCTAGACGAACATTGTAGGCTGGATCNNNAGTTAAGCGCGCTTTTGAGTAACGCACACGCATCTTGCGAGCCACACGATACGCAGTATTTGGCATTAGTTGCATAAGCCCACGAGCCCCAGCNNGGCTGACTGCGCCTTTGTAGAAGGCACTCTCTTGACGCACTAGGCCGTTGATCAAGGTTGGNTCTAAATCGTTGTCTAATCGGGTTTTTAATTCCGGATACCCAACATCAATTAGGGGCACACCCTGACGAAGCGCATAACGCGCCGNGCGTATTGCGTAATCACTTCGTTCNGCAGCATTNGCCAAGTTGCCNATCGCNACCCAGAGGNCTGGATCCTTATTATTTCTGATGATGTAGTTTAAGAACTTCTTTACGAGTTTTTTCTCTCCGATTTGTGCAAGTAGAACCACAATCTGGGTGATTTCTTTGTCCCAAAACTTCGTAATTTTGTATTGATTTATTTTGGGTTGCCTGGGCAAGCTTGAACGTTCCTTTGGAGAAAGATGGATAGCGGCGAGCTGTCCATAAAATCTTGTACTATGAGTAGCGGCGACTCGATACCATTGAACTGCGATCGCTGCATTGCCCCCTGCATCAGCGGCACGCCCGGCCCAATATGCTGCTCGCGCTCTGCTGATCGGATAGCGCACCAACTTAAAAAGTTTTTTAAAGTGCTGAAATGCATCGACATGTCTTTTAAGAAAACGTAGAGCAATCCATCCAGCAAACCATTCTGCTTCTGCGCGTTCCGCATAACTCGTCTGGCCATGGTCACTGATAAGGTTATATGCCGTTTGAATTTTGCCATTCTGCAAAGCCCACCGAGCAATAAGCCGTCTTTCAAGCCCCCATTTGGCTGGTCGCATAAGATTATCCGTTGGTGCGGTTTTCAGGAGGTCGTGTGCTGTTTTCATCAGACCATTTCGCCGGCGCCATCTCACGCGATCGTAGATGAGACCAGGATCATTCCTAAAATTTGGTTGCACCTTCCCGACAGAATAGTCAACGCCGGGGCCCCGTCGTATGAGTTGGATTCGTGCTTGCCCAAGGTATTGTCGCTCACGATCGACGAGCCTCAATTGTCGCCTTGCAGCATAGACATTGTCATCCCACAGCAGGCGATCAAGGCGTGTCGCATGATTTGAAATGGACAAATATTTGCGGTATTTCCTGAGAAATGACAGTGCTTCCCTGCGGCCAAAATTTTTATGTATCCAAGCTTGTTGTAACTGCGCTTTTCCAGTTTTTCTCTGGCCGGTATCTATTAGAGCTTGTGCTTTTCGAGCAGCCGCTACTCCCGAAATAGGAGGGTGTTTATCAAACCAAGAAAGAACTGCTGTTGGTGATAAATCTTTCGGGAAATTTTCTTCTGCCCGACGGATTAAATATCGACGTTGCGGCCATGAGGAATTCTTGTCTAAGAAAGAAGCAATATCAGCAAAAGTGGCGCCTGTCCTTGGTTCTTTGAGATACATCCAACGTATTACCTTAGCTGGTAGCGTATTTTCAGAAAATCCAGCAAACTTCATGGCTCTTTTAAACTGGCGACGATGAGCAGCTTTGAAAGCTTTTTTGTAAAGTTTGACGTCATTTGCGCTTAGAAATATTGATTTTGCTGCAGGCTCTCCAAAAGGCTGTAGCCCCGCACATAAAAGCAAGAGTAAACAAAGATGTAGGAAGCGCTCAAATATATTGCGCAAAACTTAAATCTCACTGGTTGAGGATCTATTAGCTTGCCTTATAATATTGACTGCTCTGTATTAAGCAACATGAACAAAAGTGGAAAATTTTTTTTTAAAGGGGATTATATATCGGAATACTTGCTGTTGGCCCAAATACGGCGTTAATGTAATTTTTTAGTGGGTTTAAAATCTTATAGGTGGCCGTTGAGCAATGTTTAAAGGATCGATGACTGCGTTAATCACGCCCTTTCGTGATGGTAATGTTGACGAAAAAGCATTCCAAAGTTTTGTTGAGTGGCAGATAGAGCAGGGCACGCACGCCCTCGTTCCAGTTGGCACCACCGGTGAATCACCAACGCTTAGCCACACTGAGCACAAGCGGGTGGTCGAGTTATGCGTAGAGGCCACTGCCGGAAGAGTTCCGGTAATTGCGGGGGCAGGTTCTAATTCCACGGAGGAAGCTATTGCTTTTACTAAGCATGCAGAAACTTCGGGTGCAGATGGAGCATTAAGTGTTTGCCCCTATTACAATAAACCGTCGCAGCAGGGAATGTACCTTCATTTTAAAGCTGTAGCGGAGTCAGCTGACATACCTATCTTGATTTATAATATTCCCGGCAGATCGGTGGCAGATTTGTCCATTGAAACAATGGCCAAGTTAGCAAATATACAGAATATCGTCGGCGTAAAGGATGCTACCGCCGACTTATCCAGACCTTTAGCAGGCAGACTAGCAATCGGGGATGAGTTCCTCCAGATATCTGGTGAAGATGCTACTATTGCTGCTTTTTTGGCTCAGGGCGGGCACGGGTGTATTTCAGTAACATCAAATGTTGCACCAAAAGAATGTGCGGATTTGCATAATGCTTGGCAACGAGGTGATATGGAAAGGTTCAACACCTTAAGAGATTTATTGATGCCTCTTCATGAGGCGATTTTTTGTGAGCCGAGCCCGGCGCCAGCTAAATATGGGGTTCATCTATTGAGGGAGCTGTCGTATGATGTTCGGCTTCCTTTGACATCCTTGACAAAAACTGGTCAGGCAAAAATGCGTGATGCGATGGTCAAAGTAGGCGTCATAAATTAGTACTTGTATTCTTTAAAATGAGAAAAAAACCGAGCGCACGGCAGGCTGAGATAAAAAATCGACGAGCACGTTTTGATTATTTTATAAATGAAACGCTCGAGGCGGGTTTGGTGTTAGTTGGCAGTGAGGTAAAATCATTGCGCGCGGGCAAAGCAAGTCTTGCTCGGGCCTTTGCAGGCCCAAAAGATGGGGAACTTTATCTGCAGAATTGTAATATTGACGACTATACAGAAGCGAACCGGTTTGGTCATGAGCCGCGCAGGGCGCGCAAATTATTGGTTCATAAGCGTGAGCGTAACCGTTTGATGGGTGCTGTTCAACGCGAGGGTTATTCGTTGATCCCCGTGAAGCTTTATTTCAATGAACGTGGAATAGCCAAAGTTCAGCTTGGGTTGGGAAAAGGAAAAAAGAAATACGATAAACGGCAGGTGCAGAAAGAGCGAGACTGGAACCGTCAGAAGTCACGCTTATTGCGAAACGGTTGAGCACAAAATTCTCGTGTCTGAGCTCAAATGCAATCTCGTAAATTGAGAAGCAGTGCAGAATCAGTATCTGTCATTAATCAGCAAAAATTCCCTTTGATGAGTAGGCCTTTTGTATGTCCCTGCTGTCTAAAAATTATCCTTAAGTCTGCGGATTTCTGAAAAAACCGTCAATGCATCGGCTCCCTGCAATCCTATAGCGGCTTGGATATCTTTATTTTCAGGCCGCACAAATGGATTAGTGGCACGTTCTAACCCAATCGTGGTCGGTACAGTTGGTAGGTTATTTGCGCGTAACACATCGATCTCATCACTTCGAGCCTTGAGTCGTTCATTGGCAGGCTCAATGGTCAACGCAAATTTTGCGTTAGCTTGGGTGTATTCATGCCCGCAGTAAACTAAAGTTTCATTAGGAAGTGTCATAAGCTTCTGTAAGCTTGTCCACATCATGGATGGGGTCCCTTCAAATAAACGGCCGCATCCTAGAGCAAATAGGGTGTCTCCTACAAACGCGATCCCCTCGGTAGCAAAGTAAAACGCAATGTGTCCCGAGGTGTGACCAGGTACTTCAAGTACCTTTGCCTTTATGGCCCCAAATGAAAATTCCTCCTCATTGGCCACTTGGATATCTATTCCCGGTATACGCTCGGCATCATTAGTGGCCCCCACGATTGTGCACTCCCATTGCTCTTTTAGTTGTAAATTAGCTTCGGTGTGGTCTACGTGATGGTGGGTGTTTAAGATATGGGAAAGTTGCCACCCTTTCTCAGCCAGGCCGGCATTAATCGCATTTCCATCAGGTGTATCAATCGATGCTGTCAAACCTGTATCAGGGTCATGAGCAAGGAAACCATAATTGTCTGATCGACATGGGAATTGATGAATGTGGAGTGGCATTTGCTGGCCCTTTAGCAAGTGGTTGTTAGATATCAGAGTAATTTTTAATTCCGGAAATGCTATATTTATAATTCAATCGCATTTTTACATCCACAGAAGTTTGCAGAGGGAGGAAAACGTGAAAGATAGCGCAGATATTGTAAATGCAGATATTGAGATTGCAGATGCATTTATTCATTTTGCAAATGAAAAGTTAGAGGCTGGTTTTGATCGTTTTAAAGTAAGCGCGGCAATGGTGCATGCGGCAGCCAATTTTAGTGCTTTTGCATATGCAAATGGAAATAAGGGCCCATTAGATGATAAGCGATTAATACGAGAATTTCACCAATTGCTTTTGGGATATGATAATCACCATCGAAAACGACTTAAAAAAGGAAAATAGCAAAGTGTAAAGTGAACGTAGCAGGTCGGTTGTGAAAAATAATTTTGGCAATTTTTATAGGGAATTTTATGAAAAAAATAGATATTGACCGTATTTTCAGAGCGAGCGGTACTGCTCCAACAGCAGCGCTCGATGGTGAAGGTCCTTTCTCGACACGACCAGAACTGATTGGGACTTTTGGTATGGTGGCGTCTAGTCATTGGCTGGCCACAGCATCGGGTATGTCAATCCTAGAGAAAGGAGGCAATGCATTTGATGCCGCTGTGGCTACAACATTTGCGTTGCAGGTTGTGGAGCCGTCAATGTGTGGTGTGGGTGGCGAGGCGCCAATGATCTTTTGTGATGCAAAGACTAATAATATTCATGTGATAAGTGGGCAGGGGACAGCCCCTGCGTCAGCAAATGTAAAAGCTTATCAAGACATTGGTCTTGAGATTGTGCCAGGCTCAGGTCTGCTGCCGGCAGTAGTGCCCGGTGCTTTTGATGGCCTGATGAGGCTGCTCCGTGACTGGGGCACGATGACTTTACCCGAAATTTTAGCACCTGCCATAGGGTATGCGCGAAAAGGTTATCCTATGTCTGGACGAGTTTGTGCCACAATTGCAGGCTTAACCGAACTTTTCACTGAGCACTGGCCGACTTCCGCTTCTATCTATCTGTCAAATGGGGAAGCTCCTAAACCTTGGGCGCTCTTCAAAAATCTTCCGCTTGCTGAATTTTTTGTTCGGATTGTCGCTGAGTATGAGGGGGCTCGCGGTGATAGGGAGAGCAAAATTGAAGGTGCGCGCAATGCGTTCTACAAAGGGTTTGTTGCAGATTCAATTGGTCGTTTCGTAGCTAAGAATAAATTCCTCGATACAACAGGTGAGTGCCATAGTGGGTTTTTGACTGCACAGGATTTAGCAAGTTTTGAAACCTCTCTTGAAGTCCCACTAAGCATCGACTATGGCGAGTATTCTGTGTTTAAAATGGGTTCATGGAGCCAAGGACCAACATTTCTGCAACAGCTTGAGATGTTGAAAAACTTTGATGTCAAATCGATGGATCCTGACGGAGCTGATTTTGTGCATACCATTACAGAAACAACTAAATTGGCTTTTGCAGACCGAGAAAAGTTTTATGGTGATCCAAAATTTGTGGATGTGCCAATTGAAATACTCCTTTCGGAAAAATACGGACGACAACGTTCAAGCCTGATTACTGAACAATCATCGGGCGAAATTAGGCCAGGGAAAATAGATGGATATGGTGGTCCTGTTATATATGGGTTAGATGACGGGGGTCGCGTTAGCGTAGGAGAGGATGGGGTAACAACGAAGGTAGCAACGGCGAGTGGCTCAACTATTGCTTCTGGTGACACAGTCCATCTAGATATTGCTGACAAAGAAGGAAACATGATTTCGATCACTCCCTCAGGGGGTTGGCTTCGAAGTTCTCCTGTGATTCCAGAGCTTGGGTTTCAACTTTCTAATCGCGGACAGATCTTTACCTTGGATGAAGGTTCTCCTGGTGCTCTTGAGCCTGGGAAACGACCACGCACTACCCTAAGTCCGGGGTTTGCAAATCGTGCGGGTAAACCTTATATGGCTTTCGGTACGCCAGGTGCCGATCGGCAAGACCAGTGGGCCTTGCAGTTTTTTTTACGTCACGTAGACCACGGTCAAAATATACAGCAGGCCATCGACGGGCCCACATTTAATACAGATCATTTCCCTGGGTCTTTCTTTCCAAAACAGGCAAAACTAAGGTCGTTGTCCCTTGAAGGAAGATTCTCACGTGAGACCATCTCGGACTTGGAACGCCGTGGTCATATTGTCGAAGTTGGAGAAGATTGGTGCCAGGGTAGGATGACAGCAGTGGTTAGGGATGGTTATTATTTGAAAGCGGGGGCTAGCGCCCGTTATATGCAGACCTATGCTGCTGGGCGTTAAAAAAAACCTTTTACGATTAGGACTATTAGCAGGCATCATGAATTCGATGTCATTACCTACTAGTGCTTTTGGATCAGGCCTTCAGAAATTTTGGTGGGATAGCAGGTTAATAATAATATTTTCGCCATTTACCCTTAACAATGACTTTAACACCCAAACACGACACGTTGAGTCATCTGTTAGCGGTTTGGTTGAACGCCATATGCGCATCGTAAAAGTGGTCGGTCGGGGTCCTGTAAAGGTAGATGGTCTCATCGACACGACCCTTAACGGGTTAAAGTTGCGCACAGAATATAGGGTTTTGAAAAAACAGTTTTCAGTTATTCTTATCGGCAAAGATGGAGATGAAAAAGGTAGGTGGTTGAAGCCGGTGAGGTTAGAAAAAATATTCGATCTTGTTGATGAAATGCCGATGCGTATGAACGAAATTTACGAGCGAGGTGGTTAAACAAATTGTTAGCTAGGCGGCGTGTAGGGGTCAGCAGCTCCCGGTGGAATTGGAGGATGCTCTTTTAAACTCAGATTAAATTCGTGGCGCATTTTCATTACAACGTTACGAACCCAATTTGCCTTCATCATCACGTTGGTTTGTTCTTTTGGGTCCCAGATTAGATTAAAGAGATACGGGGCTTCAAGGTGATGAGGTCCCTCATATACTTCGGGCTCCCAAATAAAATGCATTTTCCAATGTTTCCACTTAATGGCTCGCATTTCATCTTTGATGTAAAATAGGAAACCTTCCCGATTTGATTTTTCTTGCTTCCCAAAGAAAAAATCTAGCTGACAAATGCCATCTATAGGACGATCGCGGGGCACCGAACAGCCGGCCAGATTCAACAGTGAGCTGTAAAGATCGACGATGTGAATAATCTCATCTGTTACTACACCCTCTTTGATGTGACCAGGCCACCTCATCATGAAAGGGACCCTAAGGCTACCTTCCATAGCTGTGTGATAGGTTCCCCGCCAATATCCAGCAGTGCCGCGCCATGGTTCGCGAAACTCAGGCCCATTGTCCGAGCCAAAGATGAGTAAAGTATTATCTCGAATACCCAAGTCTTCTATTGCGTCAACAATTAAACCAACATTGTGGTCCATTTCGGCTAAGCTGTCTGAGAAATCGCCGTGCCCAGTTTTTCCGATATGGTCTGGGTGTGCCAAGCTTGGAAAATGCATTTGTGTAATCGGTAAATAACAAAAAAATGGCACACTTGCCTCATGTTTCGCTTTCATAAATTCTATGCTCTTATGAACGCATTCACGATCAATAGTGCGCCGTGTATCTTCATCTAAAACTTTAACCTTTTGTGCTTCTCCTCCAGCAACCGCTT
Source organism: Rhodospirillaceae bacterium (assembly GCA_002718015.1). GTDB lineage: Bacteria > Pseudomonadota > Alphaproteobacteria > UBA8366 > UBA8366 > UBA8366. The sequence goes on along the minus strand of PBCW01000020.1, from coordinate 557 downwards.
CCCATATATAGGGGGTATCCACAGGCGCATCTTCCCAATATGGAGAGGTAGTAAACATCGCTTCATTCATGGTTCTAGGAATGCCATAATATTTTTCAAAGCCGCGGTCATGAGGAAGCCGCCTTGGTTGATCTCCTAAATGCCACTTCCCAAAGTGACAACAAGAATAACCAGCTTCAGAAAGTAGTTCTGGTAGCAATCGCTCGTAACGCGTGAGACCTTGAGGTAACTTTGCAGGTACTGACTGAAAAGCACCGGTTCGGATTGGGTGTCGACCTGTCATAAGCGCTGACCGTGTGGGAACGCAATCACTTTCTACGTTGAAGTTATTGAACTTGATTCCCTCGGTTGCAAGGCAGTCGATTCGTGGTGTTTTAGCTCCCCTGAGCTCCCCGCCCCCGTAGCATCCAAGTTCACCCCAGCCTAGATTATCTGCTAGAATCAAAACTATATTTGGCCTTTTGGTTGCCATTATCACGCTCCCCAACTTGTACAGCTTGAGCAAACAGCTTTAGTGCTAAACGAGTTTGCTGGGAAGAACAACCTGTGATTTGATG